>JAOPUY010000249.1 GCA_025963265.1 Frankiales bacterium
TCCCGGCGGCAGCCCTCGGGGGCCCGTCCGAGGGTCGCCGCCGGTCCGGCCATGGGCGGGTGTGGTCTCATAGTCGTAATCGAAGCGCCGTCAGCACCGGCGGCACCACATCGCTCGGCATCGTCACATCGCTCTTTTGGGAGGGCATATGTCAGACAACCTCGCGCCAGCCGACGAGCTCGCCGGCTTCCTGGAGGAGCACCTGCCGCCGTGGCGGGCGCAGTGGGCCGGTCATCCGGACACCTTCGCCGCCGACCTCGACTGGCAGCGGATCATGCAAACCGGCAACTGGGTCGCCCCGGAGTGGTCGGTCGAGAACGGCGGACGGGGCCTCGACGTCTTGTCCGCGCTGGCGTGCGCGGCGGTGCTGGCCGAGCACCACGCCCCCCGGACCGCCGGCATCTTCGGGGTCAAGAACGTCGGCCCGACCATCGCGGCCTACGGGACGCCCGAGCAGCGCGAGCACCTACCCCGGATCCTGCGGGGCGAGGAGATCTGGTGCCAGGGCTTCTCCGAGCCGGGCACCGGGTCCGACCTGGCCGGCCTGCAGACCCGGGCCGAGCTCGACGGCGATGAGTTCGTGATCAACGGTCAGAAGGTCTGGACCTCCTCCGGGATGCGCGCCGACCACATGGAGCTGCTGGTCCGCACCGACCGGGAGGCCCCCAAGCACAAGGGCATCTCAGCCCTGCTGATCGAACTCGACACCCCGGGCGTCGAGCGCCGCCCGATTCGCCAGATCACCGGCGACTCCGAGTTCGCCGAGGTCTTCTTCACCGACGTCCGGGTGCCGCGCAGTTCCCTGCTCGGGCCGCTGAACGGCGGCTGGGGCGTGACCATGACGACGCTGTCCTTCGAGCGCTCGGGCGTGGTGGCCTTTGCCAAGGACATCGAGCAGGAGGTGGAGGCGTTGGTCTCGGCCCACTCGCTGACCGCCGGCGCCGCCCCGTTGTCGGCCGACAACCGCGATCAGCTGGTGCGACGTTTCGTCGAAGGCCGCACGCTGGGCGCGCTCGGCAACCGCTCGCTCGCCTCGATCGTCGCCACCGGCGAACCGGGGGCCGAGCAGTCGATCATCAAGCTGCTGCACAGCATGGTGACCCAGAAGCTCGCGGCGACGCGGGTCTCCCTCGGCGGTATGGCGGCGCTGACCGGCTCGGACCCTGAGGCCGAACTGGCCTACCTGGGCGCGCGGTCGGCCGACATCGCCGGCGGCACCACCGAGATCATGAAGAACATCCTGGCCAAGCGCGTGCTCGGCCTGCCGTCCTCGTGAGGCCTGCGCCCTCGCCGCGACTGGCCGCGTCCCCTTTAACTCACTGACCGAAACGCCGGAGGCCTTCCGATGGATCTGACCGTCACCCCTGAGATGACCGCGTTGCGCGAGGTCGTCGCGTCGTTCTTCGCGCGCAAGAACCCGATTTCGACCGTCCGAGAGCTGCTGGCCGACGAGCGCGGCTACGACTCGAAGATCTGGCTGCAGCTGGCCGAGCAAGTCGGCGCCCAAGGGCTGCTGATCCCCGAGGCCTACGGCGGGGCGGGCGGCTCGCTGCGCGAAGCCGCGATCGTGTTGGAAGAGGCCGGACACAGTCTGTGGGGCGGCCCGCTGCTGGCCAGCTCCGTGCTGGCCACCGTGGCGCTGCTGGAAGGCGCCGATGAGGCCGCGCGGGCCGAGTGGCTCCCGCAGCTGGCCGACGGCTCCGTCGTCGCCACCTTGGTCACCGCCCTGGACCGCCCGTTGGCCGACGCGGTCCCGTCGGTCGGAGTGGATGCGGGCGGCGCGACGCTGTCCGGCGCGGTGCGCTACGTCCTCGACGCGCACCTCGCGGACCTGCTGGTGGTGCCGGTAGACGTCGACGGTCGCACCGATCTGGCCCTGGTCAGCCCCGGCGCACCGGGACTGACCGTCGAGTTGCTGCCGAACATCGACCTAACACGGCGGCTGTGCTCAGTCAGCTTCGCCGGCACGCCGGCCACCATCGTCGGCACCGACGTGGCGTCTGGGCTGGCCAGGGCGCTGACCGCCGGCGCGACCGCCGTCGGCGCCGATCAGCTCGGACTGCTCCGGGCGATGGTCGAGCTCGCGGTGGGCTACGCGGGGATCCGCAAGCAGTTCGGCGTCCACATCGGCTCGTTTCAGGCCGTGCAGCACCTGTGCGTCGACCTCTTCGTCGCCCAGGAGTCCGCGGCGGCGCTCGTCGCCGCGGCGGCGGCCGCCGAACCAGAGGAGGCGACCGAGCTCACGCACGTCTTGCAGGCCTACACCTCCGAGGCGACCCCGCTCGCCGGCGAGACGGCGCTGCACCTGCACGGCGGAATCGGCTACACCTGGGAGCACGACATCCACCTTTTCCTGCGCCGGGCCAAGCTCGACGAGGCCCTCCTCGGCGACTCCGCGTCGCACCGACAAGCCTTAGCCGATCTGCTCGGCCTGGCCTGATCCGAGCACCGCGGCGCGCGGATCGGCCGCGGTCCGGCTCGCTGGCGGTGATCGTCAAACGCTCGATCCGCTCCTCGTGAGGACGGATCGGGCGTAAGGTGCTTGGTGTGCCTGCCTTTCGAGAGGTGCCTGTGGCAGGTCGGCCAGTCGCCGCCGACCTGGCCCGAACGCGCCGTCGCCATCGAGCGCGGCCAGCCAGGCGGCATGACGAGGTTTCCCCTTTCCCGCATTGGCCAATGTGGCCTGCCGCTGTGGTTTTCCGCCGCTGCTCGGGCGATTCCAAATGCTGCCAATGCGCAATCGACACCAATGCTGGAGTGGGCCCCGCCGAAAAATAATAAGCCGAAGCAGTGAGAGGAGTTCGGTGATGGCCACACCAACCGCGAGGTCTGGCTCCGAACAGCGAATGCTCGAGGGGGTGCCCGGCGAGCCGGCCCTCGGCCGCGGGCCCACGCCGTCCCACAAATACTCCCGGCATGAATATGACCATCCGGCCGCCGGATGGGGCGCCGCCAAGAGCGTCGGCCTCGTGCTGGAACGTGCCGGCGAACCGGCCGAGGGCTTTCGGGCACTCTTCGTGATGAACCACGAGGACGGCGGTTTCGACTGCCCAGGATGCGCCTGGCCCGACGACCCGGACGGTCTCCGGCTTGACCTGTGCGAAAACGGCGTTAAGCACACCACGTGGGAGATGGCGCCGCCCAAGGCCGACCCCGAGTTCTTCGCCCGGCATCCGGTCGCCGAGCTCTCCGGGTGGAGCGACTACGACCTGGAGGCGGTGGGCCGGCTGGCCGAGCCCATGTCCTATAACCCGGCGAGCGACAAGTACGAGCCGATCTCGTGGGCAGACGCCTTCGCCTTGGTCGCAGACACGCTGCGCGAGTTAGACAGCCCGAATCAGGCGGCCTTCTACACCTCGGGACGGCTGAGCAACGAGGCGACTTTTCTCTACCAGCTATGGGTGCGCGAGTTCGGGACGAACAATTTGCCGGACTGCTCGAACATGTGCCATGAGGCCAGCGGTCGGGCGATGACGGCCGCCGTCGGCACCGGCAAGGGCACCGTCGATTTGCACGACTGGGAGTCCGCCGACGCGATCTGGGTGATGGGTGACAACGCCGCGTCCAACGCGCCGCGGATGCTCACCTGGCTCGCTGAGGCCGAGCGGCGCGGGGCGAAGCTGGTGCACATCAACCCGTTGGT
>JAOPUY010000257.1 GCA_025963265.1 Frankiales bacterium
GACGGCGTTCGGCTGGTGCTGAGCAGCCAGCCGTGGTCGCTTCCGGCGGCCGGCGCCGCAGCGCAACGTCGTTGGCTGGCCACCGACTCGGCGCGCTCGGCCAACCCGTTCGCCGACCGACGAAGGCTTCCGATGTCGCATCAGCCAGTCCGCGCTCGCGGGTAGCCGGCGGCGCTGAGCGCCATCGGATGCCATGGCGCTCAGCGCCATAGGATGACCCGGTGATTACCGCCATTGTGATGATCAAGACCGTCGCCAACCGGATCCCGGAGGTCGCGCAGCAGATCGCCGAGCTCGAGGGCGTCAGCGAGGTGTACAGCGTCGCCGGCGACGTGGACCTGATCGCCATCGTCCGAGTGCGCGAGTTCGACCAGATCGCGGAGGTCATCGCGGGCGAGCTGAGCAAGGTCGAGGGCGTGCTGAGCACGGACACCCACATCGCGTTTCGGGCCTACTCCCGCCATGACCTCGACGCCGCGTTCTCGATCGGCTATGCCTCCTCAGACTGAACAGGCTTGCTCAGCCCGGACAGCGGCCCCGAAACCCAATCGGCGGATGATTGCGCCGTGACGTCGATCTTTGAGCGCGCTCTGGGCCAGGACTACGCCCGTCTGCACCCGGCCCTGCAGCGCCGGCTCGCACTGTCGTCCGAGCAGGATCTGGCCCAGGTCGGCAACGGGGTGATGACCAACATGGCGCGCGGGCGGCTAGCCGCGCTACCGGTGCTCGCGCTAGGGCGAGCGCGCCGACTCGAGTTGCCCGGAGCCGGCACGGACGTGCGCTTCGAGCTAGCCAACTACTCCTACCTCGACACGCTCGGTCGCGAGACGTTCGCCTACTCGCGGCGTTTCCACGTCGGCTCGAGCGTCAGAAAATTCGACGACACCATGATCTTCAGCGACCGCCGCCAACGCATCGTGAACTATCTCGGATCGCATCAGGACCTCGCCGCCGAGCTGATCTGCGAGGTGACCGAGACCGGCGGGATTCGGATGCGCGGCGCCGGTCAGCGGGTCTACGCCGGGCAGTTCCACCTCCGACTGCCGACCCGAGTGGCGGCCGCTGCCGAGGTCGTCGAGACCTGGGACGAGGAGCGCGACCGGTTCACCATCTCGGTCGACATCACCTCGGCCGCCGGCCTGCTATTCGGCTACCGCGGCTGGTTCAAGATGACAGAAGTCCCTTGCCTGGTAGGGGCAATCCCCGACGGCGTGCGCCCGGACAAGGAGCGCCTCGGCGACTAGCGCCCGACCCAAGCCGTCCAAGCCGTCCAAGCCGTCCAAGCCGTCCAAGCCGTCCAAGCCGACCAAGCCATCCAAGCCGTCCAAGCCGACCAAGCCGTCTACGCCGGTTTGGGCGCGGCCAATTGCTGACTCAGGTTGGCCCACGCCTCGAGCACGGCCGCCGCGGCCCCCGAGTCGACGGACTGTTCGGCCAGCGGCAGCCCGTGCTGGATCGCCTGCCGGGCCGAGTCGAGCTCGTCGTCAAACGCCGCGATCGCCGCGGCCGCGTTCAGCAACACGGCGTCCCGGATCGGCCCCGGCTGCCCGCCGAGCACCTGCCTAAACACCTCGGCGTTGAACTGCGGGTCCCCGCCCCGCAACGCCGCGGCTGGAGCGGGCGTGAGGCCGACCGAGGCCAACTCGAACCGGTCGGCGCGAACCTGACCCGCTCGCACCAGCCAGACGAGAGAATCGGCGGTGACGGTCAACTCGTCCAGGCCGTCCTCCCCGCGAAAGACCAGCGCGCTGTCGCCGCGGGCGGCCAGCACCTCGGCCATCACCGGAGCCATCGCCAGATCCGCGCAGCCGACGGCGGCCGCCGCGGGCCGGCCGGGGTTGGTCAAGGGACCCAGCAGGTTGAAGGCCGTGGGCACCCCGATCTCGCGTCGCGGCGGCCCGGCGAAGCGCATGCCCGGGTGGAACACCGGGGCGAAGCAGAAGCCAATGCCGACCTCGGCCAGCGTCTGCGCCACGCCCTTCGGACCGAGGTCGATCGCCACGCCGAGTTGCTCCAAGACGTCGGCCGAGCCGCACAGCGAAGACGCGCTGCGGTTTCCGTGCTTGAGCAGCGGCCGGCCGGAGCCAGCGACCACCAGCGCGGCCATCGTCGTGATGTTCACGGTGTGCGCTCCGTCGCCGCCCGTCCCCACCAGGTCCACCGCGCGGCCGGCGGTCTGGACTGGCGTGGCCCGATCGAGCATCGTCGCGACCATGCCGGCCAGTTCGGCCGCGGTCTCCCCCTTAGCCCGCAGCAGCACGGCGAAGGAGGCCAGTTGGGCCGGGCTGGCGTCGCCGGCCATGATCTCGCTCATCGCCCAGGCGGTCTGGGCCGAGCTCAGCGAGCGGCCGCTCATCAACTCGGCCAGCAGGGTGGGCCACTGCGGCGGGTCAGCGGCCCGCGTCAGTTGGGCGGCGCGGTCACCGGCGCCGTGATCAGGCACGCGGCCAGCCGCTCAGCGGATGACCGGGATGGCCGCCACGTGGGCGCGCAGCACCTTGGCGACGGTGGCCGAGACCGCGACCGGGTCGATGGGACGCAGGATGACCTCATCGGCCTGCGACCAGGCCGCCAGCCAGCGGTCGACCTCGCGGAGCAAGATGACGATGATCGGCGGGCAGTCGGTGATCTCGTTCTTGAACTGCCGGGCTAGGCCGACGCCGCCGGTCGGCTGGGCATCGCCGTCCAGAATCGCCAGGTCGACGTCGCCGGAGTCCAATTGGTCTTTCACCTGGCTGTAGTTGGCGCACTCGACCCAGTCGATGCGGCCCAGGTCGCTGGCCGCGCGCCGGCCGACGGCTGACCGCACGGCGGCTCGCACCTCGTCATGCTGGCTGTACACCAGGACGGTGAGGTTCACTGCGCTGGAGGCGGTACCACTCATCGGCTTCTGACATCCTTCTGACGGACTTCGGGCGGACTTCGGACGGACTTTCTGGGCACCGCGGAATCGGCCCGCTCATCGTATCGGCAGCCCTCAGGACGGGGCCAGGCACGGGCGGTGGCCGCCCAGGAAACCCTGGCCGGCTCTCACCCAAGGCGCAGCCATTGCCCAGCGACGCGCGGTAAGGGGCCCCCGCGCCAGCCAACGGTTGTCCATGACGCAATAATGCGTTGGTGACCTCGACTGCACAGGCTGCTCCCGCGGAGCGCTTCCCCTCGTCCAGGGTTCATTCCCTGACGCGACCGAACCTGGTCAGCGTCGGAACGATCATCTGGTTGTCCAGCGAACTGATGTTCTTCGCCGGCCTGTTCGCCATGTACTTCACGGTGCGCGCCAACAACCTCAATCACTGGCCGGTCACCCACCTCAACGTTTGGTACGCGACTCCGTTCACCATCCTGCTCGTGCTGTCCTCAGTGACTTGCCAGCTCGGCGTCTTCGACGCGGAGAAAGGCAACGTCTACGGCCTGCGCCGCTGGTTCGCGATCACGTTCGTGATGGGTTTGATCTTCGTGCTCGGCCAGGCGAATGAGTACCGGATGAACGTCAACGAGTATCACCACTCGGCGATCGTCAACGGCGTGCACGAGGCCGGCATGACCCTGTCCTCCAGCGGCTATGGGTCGGTCTTCTACCTGACCACGGGCTTCCACGGACTGCACGTCATCGCCGGCTTGCTGGCCTTCCTCTTCTACCTCGCGCGCACGGCGGTGGGTCGATTCACCCCGGCCCAAGCCACCGCCGCCATCGTGGTCTCCTATTACTGGCATTTCGTCGACATCGTGTGGATCGGGCTGTTCGCGACGATCTACCTCATTCAATAAACCTGTGCACCCAGCCGCAGTTCCACCCGCATAAATAGAGTGGCGATCAGGGAAAGGATGTCCATGACCGACGACAACGTCGACGCGGACAGCGGCCTCGGCTTCGAGCCAGCCGTGAACAGCGGTTACGAGCCATTGGCCGCAGCTCGATCCACCGCGTCATCGAGTGGCGCCGGACGCCTCGCGGCCCGCCGCCGGGGCCTCCGCCGCAAGCTCACCAGCGCCGCCGTCATCCTCGGCGCGTTGGTGGCCGTCGGCGGCGGTTACGCGTTGCTGGCGCCCTCATCCGGCGCCGCTGACACCGCGGTGAGCGCGGCGAACGTCGAGCAAGGCCGGCAGCTGTTCGAGACCAGCTGCATCACCTGCCACGGCGCCAACCTGCAGGGCGTCACCGGACGCGGGCCCAGCCTCATCGGCGTGGGCTCGGCGGCGGTGTACTTCCAGGTCAGCACCGGGCGCATGCCATTGACGATGCAGGGCGCTGAGGCCGAGCGTAAGCCCGCCGTGTTCACCGAGGACCAGACCCAGTGGATCGGCGCCTACGTTCAGTCACTCGGCGGCGGCCCACAGGTCCCGACCGGCGACCTGCGGGGCTCCAGCTCCAACATCTCAGCCGGCGGCGAGCTCTTCCGGCTCAACTGCGCCTCCTGCCACAACTTCGCCGGCAAGGGAGCCCCGCTGTCGGCCGGCAAGGTCGCGCCAAGCCTGAACCAGGCGACCGACTCGCAGATTTACGCCGCGATGCTGTCGGGGCCGGAGAACATGCCGGTCTTCTCGGACAACCAGATCACGCCGGATCAGAAGATGGCGATCATCAACTACATCCAGAACCTCAAAGCGTCCAAGGACCCGGGAGGCGCCGGTCTGGACCGCATCGGCCCCGTGTCGGAGGGTCTGCTGATCTGGACCGTCGGGCTGGGCGTGCTGATGGTGGCAATTCTCTGGATCGGACGTAAATCGTGAGCATCGACAGCCCGCACGAAGTCGGCGCCGCCCCGGGAGTTCCCAGCAACGAGGAACTGGCCGCGATGAGCGCGGAAGAGGCCATGATCGTCGGCGCCGAGATCGAGGGCGTCCACATCGTCCATCGGCGCGAGCGCTACCCGATCGCCGGCACGATGGCGGAGAAGCGCGCGGAGCGCACCATCGCCGGCATCTTCCTGCTCGGTTTTCTGGCCGCGGTCGGCTTCATCGTCGTCTTCTGCGGAGCGGTGCCCTTCGAGTGGCACCTGCCCGGCGAGGGCAACCAGGACTTCCAGTACTTCACGCCGCTGCTGGGCGCTTTGCTCGGCCTGGCGCTGGCCTGTGTCGGCATCGGCGTGGTCCTGTGGGCCAAGTGGCTGATGCCCGAGGAAGAAGTCGTCCAGGAGCGGCACGACGGGCCCTCGCCGGAGTCCGAGCAGATCATGTCGAGCGCGACGCTCATCTCCGGGTTCAACGACCTCGGCGTGGCGCGGCGCTCGATGCTGAAGACGACGATCGGCCTGGCCGGCGGGGCGCTTGCCCTGACCCCGCTGATCGCCCTCGTCGGCGCGATGATCAAGAAGCCCAACGAGGGCGCGGGCCAGAGCCTGTTCCACACCCTCTGGGCCGCGAATGTCGCCGTGGTCGATGCCAACGGAACGCGAGTCAGCCCGGACGACATGCTCCCCGGCAGCATCCAGACCGTGTTCCCGGGCGTTCCCGGCGGCGTCCAGGCGGGTGACTCCCCCACGCTGCTGATCCGGCTGCGTCCGGGCCAGACCATCAAGGCTCGCAAGGGCCAGGCCGGGTTCCAGTGGGGCGATTTCGTCGCTTTCTCCAAAATCTGCACGCACGCCGGCTGCCCGGCGTCGCTTTACGAGCAGCAGACCGGTCGGCTGCTGTGCCCGTGCCACCAGTCGCAGTTCAACGTCCTCGAGGACGCGAAGCCGATCTTCGGCCCCGCGACCCGAAGCTTGCCCAAATTGCCGCTCGGAATCGCGGTTGTCGACGGCAGGCAGTACTTTATTGCCAAGGGCGATTTCCCTGAGGCAATCGGCCCGGCATTCTGGGAGCGGCCATGACGTCCATCAAAGACGCCCCGACGGTAAAGAACCCCCGGCGTTATGAGAAGCCACGCACGCCGCAGGGCAAGGCCGGCAAGTGGGCCGAGGAGCGCCTCGGCCTGGCCGCTGGCGCGCGGAAGCAGCTGAACAAGGTCTTCCCGGACCACTGGTCGTTCATGATGGGCGAGATCGCGCTCTACTCGTTCATCATCCTGATCCTGACCGGGACGTTTCTGACCTTCTTCTTCGACGCCTCGATGGCCGAGGTTCGGTACGACGGCTCCTACATCCCGCTGCAAGGCGTGGAGATGTCACGGGCCTACGCCTCGACGCTGAACATCTCCTTCGACGTCCGGGGCGGGCTCATCCTCCGCCAGATCCACCACTGGGCTGCGCTGCTCTTCCTGGCCTCGATGATGATCCACATGTTCCGGGTGTTCTTCACCGGAGCGTTCCGTAAGCCCCGGGAGCTGAACTGGCTCATCGGGCTCGGACTCATCACGCTCGGCCTGGTCGAGGGCTTCGCCGGCTACTCGCTGCCGGACGATCTGCTGTCTGGAACTGGCCTGCGCATCGCCGAGGCGATCATGCAGTCCATCCCGGTGATCGGCACCTGGGTGTCCTTCCTGGTCTTCGGCGGCAAGTTCCCCGGCACCGAGATCATCGGCCGGCTCTACATCGTCCACGTGTTGTTGGTGCCCGGCATCCTGGCCGGGCTCATCGGCGCCCACATGGGCCTGTTGATCAAGCAGAAGCACACCGAGTTCCCCGGCCCGGGCAAGACCGAGGCCACGGTCAGCGGCGAGCGGATGTACCCGACGTACGCGGCCAAGGCCGTCGGTTTCTTCTTCATCGTCTTCGCCGTCTGCGCGGCGCTCGGCGGCCTGGCCCAGATCAACCCGATCTGGTTGTACGGCCCGTACAACACGGCCCAGGTCTCGGCCGGATCGCAGCCCGACTTCTACATCGCCTTCCTCGACGGCTCGACTCGACTGTTCCCGCCATGGGAGATCCGGATCTGGCACCA
>JAOPUY010000263.1 GCA_025963265.1 Frankiales bacterium
CCTTGCGCTCCGGCAGCCCCTTCAGCCTGGCCATCATGATGTAGTCGCTTTGCAGCACGTCGATCATGCTGGCCCGGACCATTCGCAGCGGATAGGGAATCGTCGCCAACACCACGGTGATCGTCGGCAGGATCGTCAGCTTCCACTGCGACCAAATCGAGGCACTCGGATCGAGCACGCTGGCCGCCGGCAGCACGTGAAACAGGTTGGTGGCCAGCAGATAGATCACCAGCACGCCGATCGCGAAGCTCGGGATGGCACTGAGGCACAAGGTCAACACCGACAGCACGCTGTCGGCCGCCCGGCCGTTGTGCACTGCGCTGTAGGTGCCGATCACGATGGCCAGCGGGGTGGTGATCAGCATCGTGAACAGGGTGAGCACCGCGGTGTTCTCCAGGTGCGTCTTGACGATCGTTGACACCTTGAGGCTCGACACCAGCGACGTCCCCCAATTCCCGGACACCAGACCGCTGATCCAGTGCCAGTACTGGTAGGGCAGCGACCGGTCGAGCCCAAGCTGCTTGGTCAGCAACTGCAGCTGGTCCGGAGTGCTGTCGTGCCCGAGTAACTCGACCGCGGCGTTGCCCGGCAGCAGGTGGATCGCGACGAACACCAGCACCGAGATCAGCCACAGCGTGAGCAGGCCGGTGCCGACCCGCCGCAGAATCATCGATCGAATCATGGCGGACAGCCCCTACTTGTAGGACACCAGTCGGTAACGCCAGGCGCCCAGGCTCCAGCCGTTGGAGTTGAACGGCTGGAAACCGGTGAGTTTCGGGCTGTAGGCGTCGACGTTCTGCTTAAAGGTGTGAATGATGTCCGGGCCCATGTCGTAGAAGCGCTTCAACAGAGCTGAGGCCAGCTCGTTCTGCTTCGTCGGATCAACCTGCCGCAGCAGCTGGTTGTAGATGGCCACGCCGCCCGCGTCGTCCCAGTGGCTGTCATTGAGGCCGCCACCGGCGAGGAAGCGGCCCGAGTACCCGGTGCCGATGACGCCAGCGGCCCAGTAGCCGTTGGTCAGCGGCCAGTTGCCGAAGTTCGCGTCATACGCGGTCGGGGTCAGGTTGTCGAGTTTGACCGTGACGCCGGCGGCGGCGGCCTGCTGAGCGAAGACCTGCGCGGAGTTGACCAGGTCGCCGTTCTCCGGCGCGGTGGTGAAGGTGACGGTGAGGCCGTCGTGACCAGCCGCCTTCAGCAAGCTCTTGGCCTGGTCGATGTCCTGATGGCGTTGGGGCAGGCTCGGGTACCCGGGGTCGGCCGGGTCCGGCATGTCGTTGCCCACGCTGGCATAGCCGCTGTAGGCCTGCTTGACCATCGCGTCCCGGTCGACGATGAGCCGGAACGCCTGGCGGACCCGGACATCGTTGAAGGGCGCCTGATCGACTCGCATCGTTATCGGCTGGTAGAAGCCCGACTTGGTGATCATCTGCTCGAGGTGAGCGCCGGCCAGTTGGCCCAGCAGCGAGGGGTCGATGCCGTCGAGCGCCTGAATTTGGCCCGACAGCACCGCAGCGGTGCGCGAGGTGTTGTCGGCGAAGTCGATGATCTGGATTTCGTCCAGATAGGGCTGGCCGGTGATCCAGTAGTTCGGGTTGCGGACGAAGACGCTGCGCGAGCCGGGCGTGAAGCTCTTGAACATGAAAGGCCCGGTGCCCACGGGCTTTTGCGGATCGAAGCCCACCGGCAGGATGCTGGTCGAGGCTGACCCCCAACGCTGTGGGAAGAGCGCGTCCGGCGACTTGAGGGTGAACTGGACGGTCTGCGAGTCAAGCGCCTTCATGCCGGCTGGGTTCACCGCGGCAAAGCTGGTGTGCGCCTTTCCAAGGTGATTCGGGTCAAGAATCCGCTGCATCGAGAAGATCAAGTCCTCCGCGGCCAGGGTCTTGCCGTTGTGGAACTCGATGCCCTTCTTGAGCCGAACCGTGGCGACGGTCGCCGTCGCGTTCATCTCGATGGACTCGGCGAGCGCCATCTCCTGGTGGTACGGAAGGCCGGCCTCAAGGTAGGTCAGGCTGTCATAGAGATTCTGGCAACGCTGCTGATCCATGTCGGTGCTGCTCATGTGGGCGTCGAGCGTGTCCTTGCTGCTACCCAGGCTGCCGACGATCAGCGTCCCACCGCGTTTCGGCGCCCCGGCGGCCGTGCTCGGCCCGGAAGACGCGGCCGGCTTTCCGCCTGAAGACCCGCCACCGCACGCGGCCAACGTCAGGACGCCGAGCGCGCCGATTCCGCCGCTCAGAAAAGTTCGCCTATCCAAGGAATATGACACGGAATTGCCCTTCAGCTAAGACGCGAAAACGTCCGGGAGTGTTAGTGGGGGTATGAGGATAAGTTTAGTAATCGACCCGTGTCGTCACGATGTGCCTTAGGTAAATTGAGGGTTACCGCTCAACCCGATGTCGTGTCACCCGCGTTGATAACGTTGAACCCCTAGAAACGTAAAGGCGATCACGAGACCCCCCGTCCACAAGACGTAATGCTCAAAGGGGACTCGCAACGGCCCGCCCACGGCGAGTGAGCGAGAAAGGTCGACGGCCGAGGTAACTGGGTTGATCTCGGCGAAAACCCTTATCCAGCTGGGCAAGCTTGAAACTGGTGCGAACCCCGAGCTACCGAATACGAGAGGTAAGACCGGAGTGATGAG
This sequence comes from Frankiales bacterium, assembly GCA_025963265.1. Taxonomy (GTDB): domain Bacteria; phylum Actinomycetota; class Actinomycetes; order Mycobacteriales; family Jatrophihabitantaceae; genus Jatrophihabitans_A. The sequence continues at coordinate 2,645 of JAOPUY010000263.1, forward strand.
CAGCGTTTGCGCCGTTTCCGGGTCTGTCGCGATGAGGCCAACCCAGGCCGAAAAAGACGTTACCGCTAAGCCAAAGAGAACGATTACCGCGACGGCCGCGACGGCTCGCAGGCTGCCATGTCGAAATTCAAATCCGACGACCGTGGTCGCGACAATCGTCAGCACGATCGTTTGGATCCCAATTCGAGCGGTATCGCTTAAAGTTCGCCCAACGAGCACTGCCGATCGCGCGATAGGTAACGACCGAAAGCGGTCATTCATGCCCGATTCCGCATCGTAGGAAACGGACACTCCAGTCCGCATGGCGGTGACCATGACCGCCTGAATCAGGACTCCCGGTATGACGAACTCGCGGTAGGACAGCCCCGGGACTTTGGCGACGTTGTTGAAGACGTAAGCGAACATCATCATGTTGGTGAGCGGCTGTACCACCGACAGCAGCAGGAGCTGGCGGTTGCGGTAGAACTTGATCAGGTTTCGGTAAGCCAGGGTCGCGATGTTGTTCAGCGCGGTGGCCAGACCGAGCCTGGGCATGAGCTCCGGTCCGCGATCAGCCGGCTCGGCCGCGGCGGTCCAGACTGCGCTCGTCACGTCACCGGTCACGATGACTCGTCAACGCCGCGAAGACCTCGTCGAGGGAGGCGCGTCGCAGTTCGATGTCCGTGAGCCGGATTCCCTGCGCGTCCAACAGCCGAACCGCGTCCACCACCGACATGCTGGCCGCCGGAATGCGGACGACGGCCACCGCCGCGTCCCGACTCGAACCGGTGGTGATCGTCTCGACGGTGCCGGCGGCCCGGTCGCTGAGGAATTTCGCCGCGCTGTTCACCGTGCGGGCATCGGCCGAACTGAGCCGCAGGATGTCGCCACCGAGATCTGCCTTCAGCTCAGCCGGAGTGCCCTGGGCGACCGCGCGACCCTGGTCGATGACGGTCACATGATCGGCGAGGCGGTCAGCCTCCTCCAGATATTGGGTGGTCAGAACGATGGTCGTGCCTCCTTCTTTCAGACTTCGCACGACGTTCCAGAGCGCCTCGCGACTCGGCGGATCCAGTCCGGTCGTCGGCTCGTCCAGGAACAGCACGCCCGGGGACAGCACCAGGCTGGCCGCGAGATCCAGCCGCCTACGCATGCCCCCGGAGTAGGTGCGGACCAGCCGAGTCGCGGCCGCGGTCAATGCGAATCGCTCGAGCAACTCCTCGGCCCGGCGCTGGGCGGCCGCACGACCCAACCGATAGAGGCGGCCGATCATGACCAGGTTCTGCCGCCCAGACAAGTCGCCGTCGACGGCGGCGTATTGCCCGGTCAGGGCGATGATCGAGCGCACGCTGTGCGCGGCCGTGCTGAGGTCATAGCCGCCGACGAACGCCGTGCCGGAATCGGCGGTGTCGAGGGTGCTGAGAATACGTATGGTCGTCGTCTTGCCCGCGCCATTCGGTCCGAGCACCGCTCCCACGGTGCCCGCCGGCACCGTCAAGTCAAGACCCTCCAGCGCCTGGAACTGCCCGAAGGACTTGCTCAATCCTTGGACAAGGACCCCTCGATCCATTAGGCGCACCAGCCTTGGCCGCAGCGAACGGACTGGGACTTCGGCACGAGATCTCCTGGGGACGGACTGCTGGTGACAGCGATTTCGAAGCGCTCGGCGTACCCGAGGTCGATTGTGCATAGTGCACTCGGTAAGAGTCCACTCGATCGACGACGTGCGCAAGACGCGAAACAAACTGCTTACAAAGCAACCGTGGCGATCGTCAGACTGGAGTCGACTCCAGCGCGCTGTTGGAACGAGCTTGCGCCTCGGCCAGGTCTCGCTTGAGCAGGGTCAGGATCGGCTGGCAGTGCTCGCGCAGCAGGCGAGCGGCCCCTTTGGCGTCACCGGCCCGAGCGGCCGCGACCAAGGCCAGGTGCTCGTGCTCTGACTGCGGACGCCGACCGGCAATCCGGCGGCTGTCGAGCGGCACATGCAGGGCGCTCAGGGTCAACAACTCGGTCAACAGGCTGATCGCTCGCTGGCGGCCAGACGGGCGGGCCAGGGTCAGGTGCAGCTCGCGGTTGAGCAGCGGGTAGCGGTTGCCCGAGC
>JAOPUY010000288.1 GCA_025963265.1 Frankiales bacterium
GCTTTTCCACTGTGAGACCGCGAGTTCGGGCCGCGCACTGGCGCGTCCGGCGCCGTACGGGTACGGCGGGTTAGAGCGGGCTAGAGCGGGCGCAGCATCAGCCGCGCCTGCCAGGCCTCGGCAATCAGGTGCCCGACGCGCGACCAGAGTGACGGGCGGCGCACGGCGAGCGGGAAGACCTCGTACGTCACGCCGTGCACGTCGGCGACTTGGAACAGCGCCCCGTCCTGGCGGTGCAGGATCTGGCCGCGGGTCAACGGCGGGGCCACGGGCGAAAATGTAATGCGCTCCATGAAATCCAACGTGCCACCGCTAAATTGCGGGCTCGTTACCGACGGGTGGTTCGGACCGGTGATCGCCCAGGCCGGCCATGATCCGCGTCACGTCGTGGTGTCACTTCGCCGGCCGCTCGGCCTCCCGCTCAACCGGCGCGGCTCAGCCTCCCACTCAACCGGCCGCTCAGCCTCCCGCGCAGCCGCGGGAGTCGAGCAGCTCGAAGGCCTCCCACATGGCGGCGTAGCCGCCGCCGGCTTCCAAGAGCTCCTCATGGCTGCCGAGCTCGACGATCCGGCCCTGGCTGAGCAGCGCGATCCGGTCGGCGGTCCGCGCCGTCTGCAGCCGGTGGGCGATGATGACGGTGGTGCGCTGGCGGGCCACCTGCCGCATCGCCGCGGTGACGAGGGCCTCGGTCGCCAGGTCGAGATTAGAGGTGGCCTCGTCGAGCAGGAGCACCGCCGGGTCGACCAGTTCCGCGCGAGCGAGCGCGAGCAGTTGGCGCTGACCCGAGCTCAGCGATCGTCCGCGCTCGCTGAGTTCGGCTCGATAACCGCCGGCTTGCGCGGCGATGAACTCATGCGCGCCGACCGCGCGCGCCGCGGCCTCGATCTCGGCCTCGCTGGCTCCCGGCCGGCCATAGGCGATGTTGTCGCGAATGGTGCCGCTGAACAGGAAGGCCTCCTGAGGGACGTAGCCGAGCTGAGTGCGGAAGCCATGCAGGTCCAGCGATCGCAGGTCGAGCCCGTCGACGCAGACTTGGCCCTCGTCCGGATCGTAGAACCGGGCCAGCAGCTTCATGACCGTCGACTTCCCGGCGCCGGTCTCGCCGACTAAGGCCACCGTCTCACCGGCGGCCAGCCGCAGGTCGACCCCGCGCAACGCCTCGGGCGGCTTGCCCGCCTCCAGCTCAGCGCCGTAGGACAGCCGAGAGTCGGCCGGGCCGCGGCGCTGCGGCCGGGGACCTCCGACGCCCTCGGCGCGCGGGGCGTAGACGGGATAGGAGAAGCGGACGTCGGCCAGCGCGAGCGCGCCGTTCAGCCGGTCGGGGACCACCGCGTCCGGCGCCGTCGGCGTCAGGGTGTGCAGCTCCATGAGCTCGGCGATGCGGTTGACCGAGACCCGGGTCTGCTGCCAGGAGTCGAAGACCTGGGACAGCTGCTGGATGGGGGAGAAGAACATGTCGATGTAGAGGATGAAGGCGATCAGCGCGCCGGTGGTGAGATGCCCGGAGGCCACGAGCTGGGCGCCGACGCCGAGCACGATCGCGTCGGCCACCGAGGAGAGCAGCTGCACAAAGGGGAAGTACACGGCGACCAAGCGCTGGGCCGCGACCCGAGACTGCAGGTAGTGGCGTCCGAGCTGGTGGAACCGGGCGATGGTGGCGGCCTCGTGGGTGAACGCCTGCGCCTCGCGCACGCCGGACAGGCTCTCCTGAAAATCGGCGTTGACCAGTGCGACGCGATCGCGCGACTGGTCGTAGAGGACAGTGGCCCGTCGGCGGAAGAGCACCGTCGCGATCGCGAGCGGGATGACCACCGTCAGCGTCCACAAGCCGAGTTCGAGGTTGATGACCAACAGCGCGACGCCGACGCCGGCGAAGGTCACAAAGGCCACCAGGGCCGAGAGCAGGCCGTTTTCGATCAGCGATTCGAACTGGTCGACGTCCGTCGTCATCCGGGTCATGATCCGGCCGGCCATCTCGCGCTCGTAGTAGTCCAAGGACAGCCGTTGCAGCTGAGCCCAGACGCGGATCCGCAGCGAGAGCATGACCCGCTCGGCGGCCCGCCCAGTCACGAACGTCTCGCCGATCTCGGTGATCAAGTCGGCCAGCGTCACGATCAGCAACAACCCGGCGGCGGCGAACAGCGCCCCGGTGGAAGCCTCCGCGACGCCGTTGTCGACGCCGGTCTTCACCAGGATCGGCCCGGCCAGTCCGGCCAGCGCATCGAGGACGACGAGCACCAGCCCGAGTATCAGCGGTCGGCGAAAGGCTCGCAGCAGGCCGAGCAGGGTGAAGCCCGGGCTGGGCTGCGATTCCCGGGCGACATCGATCGCGGCGACATCGCGCACCGGGGGCAGCGCGGCGACCCGGGCCAGCAATTCCGGCGTCGCGGCCAGGCTGTGGCCACGACCGCGACCGCCGCCGCCGAGGCCGAATCCGATGCTGGGCGCGCCGACGTTGACCGCGCGGCCGCCCATCAGCCGCGGGCTGGCCGGCGCGGCCGCGCGCCAGGCGGCCGCGGTCACCCCACCGGCGATGTCACCGGCGATGTCGCCCGCCAGATGGGCGTCGTCGGTCAAGCCGGTCAGCAGGGAACGGTAGGCCTCGCTGCGTTCG
>JAOPUY010000296.1 GCA_025963265.1 Frankiales bacterium
GTCGATCGGGCGGGCGGCGGCCAAGTCGTGCCCACCGGCGAGGTCGATCGAGTCGAGCGCCGCCGCCGAGGCAAAGAGGTGGACGTGGTGGTCGCTGAGGCCGGGTAGCAGTTCGCCGCCGCCGGCGGCCAGCACCTGCTCCCCCGTCCCCAGGGCCAACTCGGGGCCGATCTCGGCGATCCGGCCCTCCGCCAATCGGCAATCCAGCCGGCCGTCGAAACCGGGGATCAGCACGTCGCGGATCAACCAGCGCTCAGCCACAGCCGCTGAGCCTAGCGCGCTGGCCGATTCTCACACGCCGCGGATGAAGAGATAGATCGCCACCCCGGTGGCCAGGCTGACGATCGACCAGCGCAGCGCCGTTTCGTTGATTCGGCGTGCGATTCGCGCGCCGAGGTAGCCGCCGACCAGGGTCGAGGGGGCGGCGAAGGCCACCACTAGCCAGTGCACCGGTCCGAACAGCCCGAAGATCAGGACGCTGATCGTGCAGTCGGCGAAAGACAAAACTCCCTTGAGCGCGTTCAGCCGACGCAGCGTGTCCGGGACCGTGACGGCCAGCACCCCGAGGATGATCACGCCCAGCGCCGCGCCGAAGTAACCGCCGTAGACCGTCGCCGCGACCATCGCCGGGAACTGGATCTTCCAGGTCCGACCGCCCTCGACCGGCGAGCCGACGAGCTTTTTCAGGTGCGGCTGCAGCAGTAGCAGAGCCGCCGCGGCCAGGATGAGCAGCGGAACGATGACGTCGAAGGCGCCCGACGGCGTGCTCAACAACAGCACGCAGCCGGCGGTGGAGCCCAACAGCGCGGCGAGCACCAGCGGCAACATCCGGTGCCGTTGGTTGCCGAGCTCGGAGCGGAACCCGAACAGGCCGCCGGCGTAGCCCGGCCACGTGACGACCGAGTTGGTGACGTTGGCCGCCAGCGGCCCGAGACCGGTGGCCAGCAGGGCCGGGAAGAGGATCAGCGACCCCCCACCGGCGATCGAGTTCACAGCGCCGCAGGCTAGGCCGGCGAACACGACTAGTACCGCAGCCCCAGCGCTCACCGGGGAAGATTACCGGTCAGCTTTCGGTCGTGACGTCAGCCACCTTCTTGTCCGGTCGCAGTCCGCGCCACACGGGATGTCGCAGCCGGCCATCCGGCGTCCACTCCCCGAAGGCGACCTCGCCGACGAGACGGGGCGTGACGTAGTGCGCGTCGCGGGACTCGGCCGAGGACAGCGGCGTCGCCAGCGGAGACGTCCGCCGTTCGGCTCGCACCAGCACGGCCTGCAAATCAGCCAATAGCTGATCGGAGAATCCGGTCCCGACGTTGCCCACGTAACGCAGCCCGTGCTCGTCCGGGATGGCCAGCAGCAGCGCGCCGATCGTCCCGGTGCGCCGTCCCTGGCCCGGCTTCCACCCGACGATGACCACCTCCTGCGTCCGGATGTTCTTGATCTTGCGCCAATCGGGCGAGCGCCGTCCCGGCTTGTAGGGGCTGGTCACCCGCTTGGCCACCACTCCCTCCAGTCCGAGTTCCTTGCTCGCGGCCAGCACCTGAGGGCCGCCGCCGCGGAAGTAGCCGGGCGTCTGCCAGCTCGGCCCGGACAGGTTCAGGCCGGCCAGCAGCTCCTGACGCTGCAGATAGGGCAAGGTGAGCGTGGAGCGGCCGTCCAGGTGCAGCAGGTCGAAGATCAGGTACACCGCCGGGTCGGACTGGGCCAGCCGCCGCGCGTCTGCGGCCTTGGTGACGTGCATCCGCTTCTGCAATCGAGAGAAACTCGGCTTCCCGGCCTCGCTGAAGGCCACGATCTCGCCGTCCAACACGACTGACGTGCTCCCCAGGGACTCGCCGAGCGCCCGCAGCTCGGGATAGCTCACCGAAACGTCCCGATCGTTGCGCGACATCACCCGAACCCGGCCGCCGTCGACGTAGACCACGGCGCGGACACCGTCCCACTTCGTCTCATAGGCCCAATCTTGATCCTCGGACTCGCGGGGCAGCTCTGACAATGTCGCCAGCATCGGCGCGATCTGCTCGGGCATCGGCGTGAAGTCCTCTCGGGCCGGCGGATCCATCCGGTGCAGGATCCAGTTCTTGCCGTTGGTGTGGATGAGCACGTACCGGCCCGAGATCCGAGAGCCGCTGAGCACGAACTTGACCTCGCGCTCAGTCCACTTCTCCAGCTGGTAGTCGCCACGGTCCCAGATCGCCACGTGGCCGCCGCCGTACTCGCCGGCCGGGATCTGGCCACCGAAGTCGGCGTACTCCAGCGGGTGGTCCTCGGTCTGCACGGCGAGCCGGTTCACGCCGGGATCGACCGGGAGGCCTTTGGGGACCGCCCAGGAGACCAACACGCCGTCTCGCTCCAGGCGAAAGTCCCAGTGCAGGGCGCGGGCGTGGTGTTCCTGGATGACGAATGAGCCACCGGTGGCCGACGCGCCAGCCGATTGACCGGCATCCGGCTGACCAGCCTCGGCCTCGGCGGCCTCGGCGGCCTCCGGCGACGCGGGCGGCGGGACCGGCTCAGGCGTCCGATCGGCCCG
>JAOPUY010000626.1 GCA_025963265.1 Frankiales bacterium
ACACCGGCGGACCGGGCAGTGGCGCGGGCGATGGGCGATTACTGGACCAACTTCGCCAAGGCCGGCGATCCGAACGGCGCGAGCCTGACGCGCTGGCCCGGCGCCGGCGCCGGCGACCCGATGTTGCTGGTCGACGCCGCCGGTTTCGCCGCGCGCCATGACGATGATCCCCGGCTCGACAGCATCACGCACGCCCTCGCGCTGCAGTCGCGCTGACCTCACCAAAGCGGGACAAACATGATGATCGCCCCACGCCCGCACCAACTCACCACCGCGCGCAAGATTGGCTTCACGCTCGGCGATTATGCCAGCAACCTCTACTGGCAGAGCGTCTCGATCTTCCTGCTGTTCTTCTACACCGACGCGGTCGGGTTGAGCGCGGCGACCGCCGGGCTGATCTACATGATCGCCTCGATCGTCGATGCGCTGGCCGATCCGGTGATGGGCAGCGTCGCCGATCGCACACGCACCAGGCACGGGCGTTACCGCCCTTACATCCTGTTCGGCTGCGTGCCGCTGGGCCTGTCGTTCGTGCTGCTCTACTGGCGCCCGCCGATCGAGGGGCTGTGGCTGGCGGTGTGGATGATGATGACCCACATCGTGTTCCGCCTCGCCTATACGGTGGTCACGATCCCTTATACCTCACTCAACGCGCGGCTGACCGAGAGTTCGGACGAGCGCTCGACCATCGCCGGCTATCGCATGATCTTCGGCGTCCTCGCCGCGCTGACCATCGCCTTTTTCACCTATCCGCTGATCGGGCTGCTCGGCAAAGGCAATGTCGCGAACGGCTACACCTATGCCGCCGCGGTGTTCGCCGTGATCGCCACCGCCATCTATCCGCTGGTCTATCGCATCACGCGCGAGCCGGAGGAGGTGCCGGGCGATGAGCCGCGACTGACGCTGGCCGGCTATTGGCGCGGCCTTGCGCCCAATCGCGCCTTCTGGGTGCTGGTCATCGCCACCGTGGTCGCCTCGATCTGCACCTTCGCTTTGGGCAAATCGATCCTCTATTATTTCAAATATTATCTGCACGATGAAGCCGCCGTGCGCATGGCGCTGACCGCGATGGCGCTCTCGGGCCTGGTCATCATCCCGGGCTGGGTATGGGCGACCAAATATATCGGCAAGCGCACGGCCTGGTTGATCGCGGTGGTGTGGAACCTGGCGCTGCTGGCGATCTTCGCCGCGTTCGACTTCACCACGGCACGCGCAATGACATGGTGGCTGGTGGCATGGAGCGTGGGCTCGCTCGGCTTCTCTTTGACCTTCTGGTCGATGGTTCCTGACACCGTCGAATATGGCGAGTGGAAGACCGGCGCGCGTACCGAATCCTTTATCTTCGGCCTGTTCCAGTTCTTCCTCAAGGCGGCGCTCGGACTCGGCGCCGGCCTGTTCGGCTGGATGCTGAGCGGGGTCGGTTATGTCGCCAATGCCGCGCAGACGCCGCAGACCCTCATCGGACTGAAGCACATCATGATCTATCTGCCGGCGGCCGGCCTGGTCTGCGCCGGCGTGACCATGCTGTTCTACCCGCTACGCCGGGGCAGCCATGAAGCGATCCTCGAAGATATCGCCGCGCGCATCACCGTGGCGCCTGAGGCACTGTAGTTGCAATTGATTCAATCTAATTTATGCAATATATACTAGATTCGATAGAATGAGTGCAGGAGTAGGATATGGACGCGAGCGAACGCCGCGAGGCGTGGAACGAGCGGGGTTTCTTCGTCGTGAGGGGGCTGATCTCGCCGGACGAAGCCAAGGCGATGGAGGATGAAGTGGTGGCGCGCATCCGCGCCAACCCGCCCGAGGATCATCCCGGCGAGACTTTGTACCCGGCCGGCGAAAACTACGCGATCTTCCCCGAAAAGGAGCCGAGCCCGAGCGCGGTCAACCCCGAGGACCGCATCGCCAAGGTGTTCAACTGCCATGCCGAGGGGCTGGCGCGCGCGGTCGCCGAGCGGCCGGCGATCGTCGACAAGGTGGCCGAGATCCTCGGCGGCGAACTGGACTGTTTCCAGAGCCAGTTCATCTTCAAGAACCCCGGCGTGATCGGCCAGCCCTGGCACCAGGACAGCTATTATTTCCGCTTCGACCAGCAGCCGCAGGTCGGCGTGTGGGTCGCATTGTCGCGCGCGACGCTGGAAAATGGCTGTCTGTGGGTGCTGCCCGGATCGCACAAGGGGCCGATCCACGAGCATGTCCCCGATCGCCGCCCCGCCGCTAACCGCGCCTATACCGAGATCGTCAGCGAGGACGACAGCGCGCGCGAGCCGGCGCTGATGGAGCCGGGCGACGTGCTCTTCTTCCATTCCTATCTGATGCACATGTCGACCGACAACGTCGCCGACGAGCGCCGCGCGGCGATGGTCTATCACTATGCCCACGCCGATACGCGCGCCGAGAATGGCGAGATCGCCGCGACCCTGTCCCACGTCAACCGCTGGATCCCCGTCCGCCGCCTGGAGGCCGCATGACAAGCGCCGCGTACAAGCTTCACCCGAACAATCGCGACTTCGCCTGGCAGGATGCCGGAGGAGAGCTGCGCCGCTTGACGCCC
>JAOPUY010000415.1 GCA_025963265.1 Frankiales bacterium
CCTCAATGCGCAAGGGACGAACCTGGTCTTCGCCGAGCTAAAGGACCCGGTACGCCGCAAGATCGAACGGTATGGCCTCACCCGAACGATCACGCCACGCCACTTCTTCCCCACCGTCGACGCCGCGGTGGCCGCCTACGCCGCGCAATCAGGCGCGCAATGGAAGGCCGCGGTTCAGCGAGATTGACGAGCGCCCAGCCAGCTGCAACACCTGAGGTGCTCACGCTCGGATCGATACCGGCTGGCCCGCGGGGGCGAGTAGCACCGTGGTGACCGGCGGCAACCGGGTCTGGGCGGCCAGTTGCGGGCCGGGTCGGGTGTAGAGGTCCGGCCGCGTTCGCCAGAGCAGCGGCACCCGCAGCGTCCCCCAGTGAATGGGAACCGCGGTGCGAGGTTGGATCAGGCGCAACGCCTCAAGCGCCGTGGCCGGGCTCAGATGCCCTTCGCCGAGGGTCAGTCCCCAACCGCCGACCGGGAGCAGCGCAAGGTCGATGCCTGGACTGAGTTCGTGCATCTCGGCAAACAACTCGGTGTCACCGGCGAAGTAGACGCGGCTGCTGCCTTGGACGAGGTATCCGACGGGTTGGCCGAATGGCCGGGCGCGCCAGGGATCGCGGCTGGCTGGATGTGCCGCCCGAACGACCCTTAGGGTCACCGTGGCGACGGCGATGGTCTCGCCGGCCACGACCTCGACGATCGGCCCGCGGGCGGCCGCGGCAACCAGGTCTCCGGCCCCCCGGGGCACGACGATCGTCGTGTGCTCGTCGAAGTGCCTGAGGCTGGGCAGGTCGAGGTGATCGCGGTGCAGATGCGAGATCAAGACGGCGTCGACCCTAGGCGGCAACGACGGGGGTGGCTGCGGACCGTACCAGCGCAGTGGCCCGACCTGTGTGCGCAGGATCGGATCGGTCAACAAGTGGGCGCCGGACACTTCGATGCTGACCATCGCGTGTCCCCACCAGGTGACCGAATCGGGCTGGCCAGGGCCCAGGTGACTAAGCAGGTGACAGGGCTTCCGTGCCGGCCAGGTCGGCTGCCGCGGGTGCGGGCAGGAACAATCCGCTGGCGACCGTGGCTTGGTCGCGATCAAGTTGTGCGTCAAGGGTGATCGCGGCGTTGATCAGGGCCAGGTGGGTGAAGGCTTGGGGGAAGTTGCCCAGTTGCTCGCCGCTCGCGCCGATCTCCTCGGCGAACAGGCCGAGATGGTTGGCGTAGGTCAGCATCTTCTCAAAGGTCAGCCGGGCTTCGTCCACTCGGCCGGCGCGGGTCAGCGCGTCGACGTACATGAAGGTGCACAGGGAGAACGTCCCTTCGGAGCCTTTCAAGCCGTCCGGTGACGCCCCCGGGTCATAGCGGTACACCAGGCTGTCGGTCACCAACTCCGAATCCATCGCGCGCAGCGTGCTCAACCACATCGGGTCTTGCGGGGCGATGAACCCGACAGTCGACATGCGCAGCAGGGACGAGTCCAGCACCTTGTCGCCGTAGTGCTGGACGAACGCGCTGCGCTGAGCGTTCCAGCCCTTGTCCATCACCTGCGCGTAGATGGCGTCGCGTTGGCTGATCCAGCGCTCCAACGGCGCGGGTCGACCGTGCGCGCTGGCCAGCCGGATCGCCCGATCGAAGGCCACCCAGCTCATCACGCGTCCGTAGGTGAAGTCCTTGGGACCGCCGCGGGTCTCCCAGATCCCGGCCTCGGGCTGGTCCCAATGATCGGCCAACCACTCCAGGAGCTTCACCAGCGCGCTCCACCCGGGCTGGCCGACCTGCAGACCGCGCTGGTCGGCGTAGAAGACGCTGTCGAGCGCTTCGCCGTGAATATCGAGCTGCAACTGCTCGGCCGCGCCGTTGCCGATCCGCACCGGGTAAGAGCCGCGGTAACCCTCCCAGTGGGTGAGAACGGTCTCGCTCAGGTCGGTCGACCCGTCGACTCGGTACATGAGATTGAGCGGCGCGCCGCCGCTGGGCTGGGCCTGAACCCGGGCCAGGAGCCAGCGGCAGAAGTCGGCCGCCTCCTCGGTGTGGCCCAGCGCCAGCAGGGCATAGACCGAGAAGGAGGCATCCCGGACCCAGGTGTAGCGGTAGTCCCAGTTGCGCTCGCCGCCGACCTGCTCCGGCAGTCCCGCCGTCGGCGCGGCGACGATGCCGCCGGTCGGTGCGTAGGTCATCAGTTTCAGGGTGACCGCCGAGCGTTGCAATGTCTCGCGCCACCGCCCGCTGTAGCTGCTTCGGGCCAGCCAGGATTTCCAGAAGCGGGCGGTCTCATCGAAGAGTTGCTGAACCTCCGCGACCCGGATCGCGCGCGGCTCGTCCGCGACCGTCTCGAGGACGAGGCCGCGGGTCTGCCCGGCCCGCAAGGTCAGCGTCGCGTGCAAATCGTTGTCCTCGGTGACTCGAGCGTGGGCCAGTCGTTCATCGCCGGGTTCGCGAACGGCGTGGACGGTCACCGATCCGGCGGCGCTGCGGAATACGGCGCCGCTCGTGGTCACCTGGGCCTCGTGCGTCGCTCGTCCGTAGTCGAAGCGGGGCGCGAGCTCGACGTCAAAGGCCATCTCGCCGCGCACACAACGCACCATCCGGACTAGCCGATGCCGCTGCGTGGGAACTTTCCCGCTGATCGGCATGAAGTCATAAATCTCGCCGACGCCGGCCTCAGACAGGTACCGGGTGATCAAGATGGCGGTGTCCGGGAAGTACATCTGCTTGGTGTCGAAGACACCGGCCGACGGCCTGATCCGGAAGTGGCCGCCGCGACGGCTGTCCAACAACGCCCCGAACACGCTGGGCGAATCAAAACGAGGTGCGCAAAACCAATCGATCGACCCATCGGTCGTCACGAGGGCAGCGGTTTGCAGATCACCGATCAAGCCGTGATCTGCGATCAGTGGGTAGTCATCCATCGGTCCCTCACGGTCAGCCCGGGTCGCCAGGCAACGGCGCGATTGGCGACGAGACTTCAGCCTGGCTGCGTCCGGCCCAGCCGTCATCATCCGCATCGGGTGACCGCAAGCGCAATCATCCGCTGAGGAGGAGAGCGAATGGCAGGCAAGGAGGGATCGTGATTCTTCCAGTTCAAGGGGGCCGCGCATGGCGCACCCGGATCGGACCTACCCCGAAGGCGACTCTGGCGCGCCGGTGCGTCGGGCGGCGGATAGCTGCGCCCCCGAGTGGACGAACGGGAGCCTCGGTGGCCGGAAATAATCTGAGCTCGGCCGACGAGGGTGGTCCCCCGAGGCTCGAGGTTCGCTGGATCCGAGCCGGTGAACCCGCGGCCGGAGTGCTGCAGTGGTTCAACCGGTTTCCCACCGTGACGGAATCGCGAGCGGATGACTATCTGATCAGGCCGGATCTGGTGGGGCTTTCAGCCAAGATCCGGGGCGGTGGGGCTCTAGAGGTCAAGGTGTATCGGGGGAGCCCGGGGTGGTTCGAAGTGCCGGGATGCGCTCGCGGTGTCCTGGAGTACTGGCAGCGCTGGTCGTTCCCGGTCCCGTTAGCCGAGCCCGGCGCCGCCGGCTTGCCGAGTTGGAAGCAGGTTCGCAAGGTCCGGCGAACGACCTTTCTCGCCGTCATCGGCGGTCGTCTGTCCGCGTCACGGACGCGGCCGGAGGAGGGCACGGTGTGCGCGGTCGAGCTCGCCCAGATCGAGGCGGATGCCATGGCGTGGTGGAGCCTGGGGTTCGAGGCCATGGGTGTGCCCGAGGAGCTAGGACCGCTCCTCCACGCGAGCGCGGCGACCGTGTTCCACCAGCTGCCGCCCGAGGACAGGCAGTTCTCAGGACAGGAAAGCGGTTCCTATCAGCAGTGGCTGCGCACGCAATACGGCGGTAGCGGATCGAGCTCCACGTGAGCGATCAAGCCAGATCGGGGTCGGTAATGATGCTGCGTCTGCATCACCGGTTGCGCCCAGGGGTAATCGTGCTGGGCTACGTCCTGATCGCGCTCGGCGTCTCGGTTGTCCTGGTTCACGTCAGCCGCGGCTCGACCGTCACCGCCGCGACGGCCCGGGAAGCGCTGTTCGCGATCGCGGCCGGCATGCTCCCGGCTATCGCGGTGCTCTTTTCGCTGCTGTTCGTCGTGGTGCAGTGGGCGCATACAACGTTCTCGCCGAGGCTGCGGCTATTCCGCGATGCCCCCTTGTTATGGCATGCCTTCGGCCTTTTCACCGGCACAATCGCCTATGCCCTCGCTGAGGGTCTCCTCATCGCCGATCGCGACCAAGTGTCAGCCGCTACCGAGCTATTCGGCTTCGCCGCGGCCGCCGCCAGCGTCACCGTGGCGGCTGTCCTGGTCAGGTATGCCCTTGACTCGATCGAGCTACCGACGGTGCTCGACGCCTTGAGCCGTCAGGGAATGGCCGTGATCGACGAGGTGCACCCCGATGACTTGCGCGCCGATGCTCGGCCTTCTGAACCGGCACTGCAGCCGGTCACCCAATCCGTGCGGTGTCTGTCCTCGGGGTTGCTGCAGGAGATCGACCTGCCCGCGCTGGTCGAGCTGGCCGTGGCCGCCGGCGGATCTCTTCGCCTGCAGGCCATGGTCGGCGACAGCCTGTCCCAGGATCAGCCGGTGATGACGGTGAGCGCGCCGGTGCTCATCGACGAGCCGAAGCTCAATCGCTGCCTGCGACTCGGCGTGGAGCGCACGTTCGGCCAGGACCCAAAGTACGTTCTGCGGATCCTGGCCGACATCGGGGTGCGGGCGCTCTCACCGGCCGTGAACGATCCCACCACAGCGGTCGAAGTGCTCAACGTCGTCGAGCGGCTGCTCGCGCGGCTGGCCACCCGGGACCTCGGAAACGGGGTCCAATGCGACGCCACCGGCACGGCCCGGGTGGTGTTTCCCACCGCGGACTGGGAGGACTATGTGGCCGTCGGCCTCGATGAGATCCGGCTGTATGCAAGCCCGGCGATCCAGGTCTCGCGTCGCCTCGTGAGCCTGCTTCAAACGCTGATCGACGAGGTGCCGGTCCTCCGGCGCGAGGTCCTGGCCGAACGGCTGCAGCGACTGCACCGGGCGATCGCCGAGACGTTCAACGATCCCTGCGACCGCGCCCAAGCAGCGACCCCCGATCGGCAAGGCCTTGGCGGCTCCACGGCGCCCACGCGGTAACGGCCCACAAGTCGCCCGACCCCGGATCGCTTCGCGCGTAGATCAGCAACGCACTCCGCTCCAGCAAGGCGAACTCACTAGACACGAGAATGATGCCGTGCTTAGGTGTAATCGCTCCTCGATTGGGTGAGGACGTATTCAATGAATGCCGTCCGAACTGGTTACCGCCGGCGGCATGAGCTGAATCAGGAAGGACGATGTCCATGACTTCCACCGAAGCGGCGCGGGAGTTCGACACCGAACTCGACCTCCACACGGACGAGTTTCGCGAGCACAACTACGAACTTCTCGACCAGCTTCGACGAACCTGCCCGGTCGCGCGAACCACCGCCGGACAAGGCACCTGGCTGTTCACCTCCTACCAGAGCGTCTTCGACGCCTGTGCCGATCCGGGCCTGTTCAGCAGCGGACCCGAGCGGACGTTGATGAGTCCGGAGATGGCGGCGTCACGGGTCAGGCTCATTCCGATCGAGTACGACGGCCCAGTCGTCCAGCAGTACCGCAAGCTGTTGCTCGGCGCGTTGTCACCCGGCGCCCCGAAAAGAAATGAGCCGGAACTGCGGCAGATCGCGACCGAACTCATCGACCAGTTCATCGAGGTCGGTCACGCCGACCTCGCGACCGACCTGTTCACACCATTGCCCGCCCGTTGGATCTTGCGCTTGTGCGCGTTTGACGAGTCCGACTGGGCGCAGTGGATCGAGTGGATTCACTCCATGGTGCATGACGTCCACAGCGATCCGGCGCGAGCAGCGGCCTCGGTCGCCAGCATTGGCGGACGGGTCGCCGAGGAGATTGCCCGTCGTCGAACCAACCTCGTCGAAGGCGACCTGGTCAGTCGCCTCATCCTCGCGCGGATCGAC
>JAOPUY010000431.1 GCA_025963265.1 Frankiales bacterium
GAGCCCTCCGGCAGCGCGACCCGGGTCAGGCCGCCGGGCAGCACCCAGACGTCGTCGCCCTCACTGACCGCGAACGGACGCAGGTCGACGTGCCGGGGCGCGATCTTGTCGCCGATCACGGTCGGGACGGTGGACAGATGGACGACCTGCTGGGCGATCCAGCCGCGCGGGTCCTCCAGGACCTTGATCCGCAACGCGGCGATCTCGGCCTTGTCGGCCTGCGGGCCGATGACGATTCCCTTGCCGCCGGAGCCGTCGACCGGCTTGATGACGAGCTCGTGCAGCCGGTCGATCACCATCGCCAGCTGCTCGGGCTCCTCGAGCCGGTAGGTGTCGACGTTGTCGATGAGCGGCTCCTCACGCAGGTAGTACCGGACCATGTCCGGCACGTAGGTGTAGAGCAGCTTGTCATCGGCCACCCCGTTGCCGACCGCGTTGGCGATCGTCACGTTGCCGGCGCGGGCCGCGGTGAGCAGGCCCGGGCAGCCGAGCACGGAGTCCGGGGCGAAGTGGACCGGGTCCAGGAAGGCGTCGTCGACCCGGCGGTAGATGACGTCGACTCGGCGCTCGCCGGAGGTCGTGCGCATCCGGACGGTGTTGTTCGAGCAGACCAGGTCTCGGCCCTCGACGAGTTCGACGCCCATCGTCCGGGCCAGCAAGGTGTGCTCGAAGTAGGCGGCGTTGAAGGCGCCGGGGGTGAGCAGCACGATGTTCGGGTCGCTGACCCCGTGCGGCGCGGCCTTGCGCAGCGCCTGCAGCAGCCGGGCCGGGTAGTCGGTGACGGTTCGGGCCCGGACCTCGGAGAACAGCTCAGGAAGCGCCTGCATCGTCGCCCGTCGGTTCTCCAGCACGTAGCTGACCCCGGACGGGATGCGAACGTTGTCCTCCAGCACCCGGAACTTGCCCTGCTCGTCGCGGATGAGGTCGATGCCCGCCACGTGGATGCGGACGCCGTTGGCGGGTTCGATGCCGTAGGCGTGCCGCTCGAAGTACTTGGAGGTGATCAGCACCCGCTGCGGGATGACGCCGTCCTCGACGATTCGACGGTCGCCGTAGACGTCGGCTAAGAAGGCTTCGAGGGCCTTGACCCGTTGGGCCACGCCCCGGGAGACGACGTCCCACTCGGCCGCCTCGATGATCCGCGGGATGACGTCGAGCGGGAATGGCCGCTCGACGCCGCCGACGTCGAAGGTGACGCCGCGGTCGAGAAATGCTCGTGCCAGCCCCTCGGCGCGGGCCTTGAGCTCGTCGGCGTCCAGCGACTGGACCGCGGTGATCACGGCGTCGTAGGCCCGGCGCGTGATTCCCTCGGAAACGAACATCTCATCCCACGCGCGACCGAAGGAGTAATCCGCAAAGAGGTCCGCCATGCCGGGACCATATTTTCGAGGTGTTTCCCCCGAGTTAACGGGTTCTAAGGGCTCTGTCGAGGGCGCCAAGCGGTCTGTCCTCCTCAACTCGCTTTCGCGCGCCCGACAGCCGCTGCGAAGCGTCGGTGATGCGGATGCGGGCGGTCAGCGTGGATGTGGGTCGGTCTGAGCATCGGTCAGCCTAGGCGGTTGCTTTCCCACGTACGCTGCCACCTGTGGAACTCACTCACGTGGACGCGGCCGGCGCGGCGCGGATGGTCGACGTGTCCGGTAAGGACGTGACCGTCCGCGAGGCGACCGCGTCCGGTCGGTTTCAGACCAACGCCGAGGTCATCGGCTTGCTGCGCCGCGACGGTCTGCCCAAGGGAGACGCGCTGGCGGTCGCGCGGATCGCCGGAATCGCCGCGGCCAAGCGGACGCCGGACCTGGTGCCGCTGTGCCACCCGGTGGCGATCCACGGCGTGCAGGTCGAGCTCACGCTGGACGAGACCGGGGTCGACATCACCGCCACGGTGCGGACGGCGGACCGCACCGGCGTCGAGATGGAGGCCCTCACCTGCGTCACCGTCGCGGGTTTGGCCTTATATGACATGGTGAAAGCGGTCGACCGGGGGGCCGAGCTCGGGGCTATCCGGTTGGAGCGCAAGTCAGGTGGCCGCCGCGGGCCGTGGGATCGGAGCGAGCAGTGAGCGCCCTTGACCCGAAGCCGCGGGCCTCGGTCATCACCTGTTCGAACCGTTCGGCGGCCGGCCAACGGGCGGATGACTCGGGCCAGCTGCTGGCCTCAGCGTTGTCCGATTGGGGTTATGAGGTGTTGCCACGCCAGGTCGTGCCCGACCAGGTGGAGGCCATTAGGACGGCGGTCCGCGACGCACTGGCCGACGGCGCGCGCTTGGTGATCAGCACTGGAGGCACCGGCGTGACTCCCACCGACGTGACTCCCGAAGCCGTCACCCCGCTGCTGGAACGGCAGATCCCCGGCATCGCCGAGCAATTGCGGCTGGCCAGCGCGGATCGCGTGCCGACCGCGGTGCTGTCCCGCGGCGTCGCGGGGACGATCGGCGACGCGCTGGTCGTGACGCTGCCCGGCTCTCCTGGAGGCGTGCGCGACGGGTTAGCCGTGCTCAAGCCGCTAGTCGAGCACGTGCTGCAGCAACTTTCCGGCGGCGACCACCGGGTGGGAGGCGGCGTGTGACCACGCTCGAGAGCAAGGTTCGGATCGCCGCGATCTCGGAGACGGCGTTGGATGTATCGGCCCACGAGGCGGCCGTGCGGGATCGCCGCGGCGGCGCTGCCGTCTCCTTCTGCGGGGTGGTGCGCGATCACGACCACGGGCGGACGGTGACCG
>JAOPUY010000451.1 GCA_025963265.1 Frankiales bacterium
CGTCTGGGGCGAGCCCGACCACGACAAGTCGATAGACGTGATCCATCGGGCACTCGACGCCGGTATCAACTTCATCGACACCGCCGACTTCTACTCCCAGGGCGAGTCCGAGGAGATCGTCGGCAAAGCGCTCGTCGGAGGGCGTCGCGACGAGGTGGTGCTGGCCAGCAAGGCGGGCCTGCCGATCGGTGCCGAGCGCAACCAGCGCGGCAACTCCCGGCGCTGGCTGACCACTGAGGTCGAGAACAGCCTGCGCCGGCTCGGGACCGATCACCTCGACCTGTACCAGATCCACCGGCCGGACGACGTCACCGATCTGGAGGAGACGCTGGCCGCGCTGACCGACCTCGTTCGCGCTGGCAAGATCAGGTACTTCGGCTGCTCGACCTTCCCGGCGCACCGGATTGTGGAGTCGCACTGGGTGGCCGAGCGCCGCGGGCTCTACCGCTTCGTCACCGAGCAGCCGCCGTACTCCATCCTCGCCCGCGGGATCGAGCGCGAGGTGCTGCCCGTGACGCAGCAGTTCGACATGGGCGTGCTGGTCTGGAGTCCGCTGGCCGGCGGCTGGCTCACCGGTCGATTCCGAGCGGGCCAAGAGCCGCCCGCGACCCAGCGCCGCCAGATCATGCCCGACCGCTGGGACCCGGCTGATCGCGCTTACCAGGAGAAGTTGGCCGCGGTGGAGCGGCTCGCCGTGCTCGCCGAGCAAGCGGGGATGTCGCTCATTGAGATGGCGTTGGCGTTCACCGTGAGCCCCCCGGGTGTCACCAGCGCCATCATCGGTCCGCGCACCCAGCCCCATTTTGACTCGCAAATCGCCGCCGGTGAGACCGTGCTGGGGGCCGACCTCCTCGACGCGATCGACCAGATCGTCGCACCCGGCGTCACTATCGACGCCCGGGACGGCGGCTACGCCCCGCCCGCACTCCGCGATTCCAGTCTGCGTCGGCGTCCCGTCCGCCAATGAACGGCGCGGCTCGGCGGTCGAGCAGCGGACGCCGAGCCGTGATTGCTGCTCGTGTCGGCGCGGGGGAAAACACCCGCCAGCGCACAGGTTGCGTTAAGGTTCGGTCATCGCGTCCGAATCGAGGGGATATGAGCGCCGAATTCACGGCAACAGACCGCGAGATCCGCCTGCTGAAGATCAAGCGGGACGTGATTGGCCGAGCCAAGCGAGTTGTGAGCAGGCTGCGTGGTGCCGGTGACCTCGAAGCCGGCGCCGTCGAGCCGGTCGGTCACGCTGACCCGAGCGCTTCGAAGCCCAGCGCTCCGCGGACGTCTGCGGCAACGCGCACGTTCGTCACCGAGTGGCCGTCCACGCTTGAGGTCACCGTCGAGGAATACTCCTATTTCCGCGGCATCCTCCACGTCGAGGGTTACGCGAGCTGTGCCGATCAGGTGATCGGCACCGGCTTCGTGGGCTTGGATGACGAGCTGCAGAAGATGACCACGCTCGGCGGCGAGACCGAAACTGAGGCGGCGGCGGGGGAGCATCATTTCGTCTTCGGTGTGGCCAAGAACGATCACGAGGTCGCGCGCGAGACGTCGCTGGTCATCTACCTGAAGTCCGGTCGGTTGATCCGCATCGACCAGCCGGCGCTGCTGGCCCTGAAGTCAAACCCGGTCGGAGTGATTCATGACGCGTTCCGGACGTCGGTCAAGTCCACCGTCGCGGCGCGGGTGCTGGAGATCGGGTCGCGGGCGCGATCGGGCAACACCTACCGGGACTGGATGCCGGAGGACTCGACCTACACGGGTTTCGACGTGCTGGACGGGGAAAACGTCGACGTCGTCGGCGACGCGCACACCTTGTCGAAGTACTTCTCCGGTGAGACGTTTGACGCCGTGTTCGCGATCTCGACGTTCGAGCATCTGGCCATGCCGTGGGTGGCGGCGGCTGAGATCAACCGGGTGCTCAAGCCGGGTGGCCTGGTCTACCTGGCCACTCACCAGACCTGGCCGGTGCACGATGCGCCCTGGGACTTCTACCGATTCTCCGAATTCTCCTGGGTCACCTTGTTCAATGCCTACAGTGGCTTCGAGATCGTCTCGGTGGCGATGGCGGAGCCCGCGCAAGTGGTCGCGAAGGTCGCCAATGACGCGACGCTGGGGCTCGAGCTACAGCCGGCCTTCCTCAGCTCCGCGGTGTTGGCCCGCAAGGTCGCAGACACCGACCTGCACTGGGACGTCGACGTCGCATCCGTCGTGCACGACGCCTACCCGATGTGACCATCCCGCGGCTAGCAGCCCTGCCGCACTGGGGCGTTGCTGGGCCAAAAGCGTCCCCGCGGGGACGCTTTTTTTGTCCCGCGATCGTCCCTCGACTCGAGTCCGCCCTAGTGCAGGATCGGCCCGACGTGATCCGGGTGGGCACCGTGGCGGTCACAGTAGTCCAACTCGCAGGCTGAGCAGGTGGCCGTTGCGGGCTCCGAGCAGTCGGGATTCGCGCATTCCGTCATGCAAATAGTGTGCTACTTCAACGGTGAAGTCGCAGTCTGCTGACGTCCCTGCTCAGGCCGTTGTGTCGACGAGCAAGCCTTGCTGCAGGGTGTTGGCCAACGAGGACAGGCTGACGCCGCTCTGCGAGAGCAGGTCGGCCAGGCTGGTCCCGCTGGTCAGGCTGTTCTTCAGACTGGTGGAGTCTGTTCCGAGCAGGGTGCTCAGCTCGTCCAGCAAGTCAGAGGAGCCGGAGGACGTGGCGGACGAGCTCGATGACGTCGGCGGCGCGGTGGACGCGCCGCCTTTGCCGCCCCGATGATGGGGGCCGCCGACCGCACTGGCGATCTTCTGCGCGATCTCGGTCGGGTTGCCGCCGCCAGCCGGCGAGGACGGCATATTGCTGACCAGGGCCGAGTCGAGGTCGTCGGTGGACACGCCCTTCTCCTTGGCCACGTCATTCAAGCTCTTTCCGGATTTGAGCTCGTCGTTCAGATCGCTGGTGCTCATGCCGAAGAGCTGCGCGGCGACGTCGACGGCTGACTTCGGCTTGGTTGAGCCCTGAGTCGAGAAGGCCGACGTCGCCGACGTGTTCAGCCCGGAGATACTGGTCATCTGGATTCCTTTGCTGGCTGGAGCTCCGCGGCCGAATGGCCGCTCTGCAGCTGAAATCGCCCGCGGCCACGCCCGGTTGAGCAGCGCACGGCAAGTCATAGCCGGGTGCCAGGAAGTGGGGCCGATTGCCAGCCCGCACTTAATGGCGGCATCAGGCGCGCCTAAGTCTCAATGTCAAGTCGAGAGTCTATTTTGGGGCCTATGAGACGAGATTCGGTCGTTGACCGCGAGTTGCGGCTCTGCCGGTGCGGCCACATCCAGCTGGCCCACGAGCATCACCGGCCGGGTGAGGACTGCGGGCTGTGCGGAGCGAAGATCTGCGCGAGGTTCAGCGCAATCGAGAGCGCGCCAACGCCGTCCCGGCCCAAGTCCGGCCGAGTCTGAGTTCGGAAGCTGGATCTCTGGGGCGCTTCCCCGACGAACCACCCTTCTAAGCCAAACCACTTCGAACGGGGCCCCTTGGGGCTGGCAGTCGAGTGCCGCCTGGACGAGGTGCGGGGTGGCTACTTACACTGGTGTAATTCGTCGTGAGGAGGCGCCATGTTGGTGCTCGATGGTCCAGACATCTGTTCGAACGAGGCGTGCGCGCGTCGCTACAACTCGGAGTTCTCCGGATGGGGTGGCGCCTGCGATGAGTGCACGGCGCTCTCGGACGACCACTTCAGCGGCAAGCACGTCACGCCTGATCCAGATTGCCAAGACTGCACCTGAGCGAGCGGCTCACAACCCGACTCGCTCGACCCGCTCCAGACCGTCAGCCCACTCGGCTCGGTCGCGGCCGAGGCTCCCGGCCGGATCCGTGAGATAGGCCGGCACGCCGACGAGGTGTCCGGGAATCGGCACGGCCCGAGCATCGCCCCACTCGGTCGTCACCGGCTCGGTGTCGCTGGCGGACCAGTCCGCCCCGGACCCGGTCCGTCCGTCCGGCGTCGGCCAGCTCATGAGCACGTTGGCCGCGCCGATCAGCGAACAAGCCACGGTCGAGCTCGCGCCGGTCCGGAGCCGATAGCTCAGCGCGTCGATGACCGCGGTGGCCAACAGATAGCCGGCGCCGTGATCCAACGCCTGGGCCGGCAGCGGGTGCGGCTGCTCACCGTCCCCGCCCGCGGCCGCGATCCCGCAGCTCATCTGAACCAAGCTGTCGAAGCCCCGCCGCGAAGTCCACGGACCGCTCCACCCGTAGGCGTTCAAGCGCGCGTCGATCAGGGTCGGGTTCAACGCCCGCAGAGCGGCCACGGGATATCCGAGCGCGTCGAGGGCCTCGCCCCGCAGCCCACTGATCAGCACATCTGCGGTGCGCACCAGCGCCTCGAACCGGCCGCGATCGCCGGACTCGCGCAAGTCCAGGGCCGCGCACCGCTTGCCGGCGGTGGTGATCGGAAGCAGCGCCGCCACCTCCTGAAACCCGGGCGGGTCGATCCGCAGGACCTCGGCGCCGTAGCCGGCCAGGAATCGGCTCGCGATCGGCCCGGCGATGACGCGGGTGAGGTCGAGAACCCGAACGCCGGCCAGCGGGCGCAGCGGATCGGGCCGCCCCGAGTCGCGCGAGGACTGACCGGCCGTCGAGTAACGGGTGATCCGAGCCCACGGCTCCCGAGCGGCCGCCCGGCCTGCTGGGCTGCTGGCCCAGCCGACGCGGTCGTGCATCGCGGCGGCGCAGCCACCGGCTTGGACGACGGCCGTCTCGAGCTCCACCCGATCCCACCGAGCCACCGCCGCGGCAACGTCGGCCCGTTCTGTGGCTGAGCCGAGCACCCGCTCGAC
Organism: Frankiales bacterium; assembly: GCA_025963265.1. GTDB lineage: Bacteria > Actinomycetota > Actinomycetes > Mycobacteriales > Jatrophihabitantaceae > Jatrophihabitans_A. The sequence goes on from JAOPUY010000451.1 coordinate 4,816, forward strand.
CGCCGCTCGATGGTGGGCGTAGTTGGTGTGCAGGCGGATCCACCCATCGGCGGCTCGGTAGTCCCCGGCGATCGGATCCCAGACGGCCGGCCGGGTCCAGCCCTTCGGCGCGAAGAGGGCTTCGCTCTTGAACGCCGCGCTGGCCGCTCGCCGATCGACCACGACCGCGGGCGGCGTTTGGCCCGTCACGGCCTGGCGAAACTCAGCCACCGCCCGCGTCGCTGCGGCCACGGTGGCGGCGGCGAATCCGGTCACGTCGAACACCGACGGCAACTGGCCGCCCGCGCCGGAGAAGCGCACGTCAGCCCTCGGTTGGCCGTCCTCGGTCGTGGGCGAGAGAAAGTCCAGCAGGGCCGGCGCACTGTCGATGTCCACCCCTGAAGTCTCCTCGACTCTGGCCAGAACAATCAACGTTGATTATCGTCAACCTCATGGGTCGTCTCATCTCGGCCAGCGCGGTGGCCAGCCAACTCGGCGTCGACGTCCGGACCGTTTACGCCTATGTAAGCCGGGGTTCCCTCACCCGGGTC
>JAOPUY010000464.1 GCA_025963265.1 Frankiales bacterium
GTGATCGCGGCGACCAGCAGGAAGCCCTGGGTCGGGTCGTGCGAGACCTGCAGCGAGGCCCACTGCTTGTAACCGGAGAACGTGACGACCGTGCCGTCCGGCAGTTTCATGGACTGGCCGATGAAGAGGTTCTTGGTGGCGACCTGCTTCATCTTGGACGTGTTCAGGGTGTAGACCGACTGCGGCAGGCCGTCGCTGATCTGGCTGTCGCCGACGTAGGCGATGAGGGCCAACTCCGGTTTGTTGGCCTGGGGCGAGGTCGAGCTGACCACTCCGCCGACATCCTCGGGTGTGGGCGCGAACACGCCCTGCAGGCCGATGTCCTGGTTCGCGCCGACCGGTCCGAGGTCGACGTTGACGCCCTCGCTGGTGAAGAAGGTGTCCTGGGCCAGATAGGCGTTGATGGACGGATACGGAGCTTGGCCCGGCCGGGTGATCGTGATGTACGGGGCGAAGCCGTGGTTGATCAGGTAGACCCGGTCGCCTTCGAGCCGCAACGGGTGGTTCACCGTGATCGCGTCCTGCTTGTCCGGCCCGTCGGCGCCCTCGTGATAGGTCACGTCGGCCTTGAACTGCGACGGCGTGCCATCGGAGCGGTAGGTGGCGGTGAACGAGTTCAGGTCGACGCAGAATTTCGAGATCTTCGCGATGTCCACGCCGCTGCCGGACCGGAAGCTGTCATACAACCCGGGGTGGCAGAAGCCGGCGCCGCCCTCGATCGAGACGATCGAGCCCTCGTACCTGAGGAAGCGCCCGCCGGCGATGAGCACCAAGGCCACCAGCAGCGAGACGTGGAAGAGCAGATTGCCGGCCTCGCGGGTGTAGCCCTTCTCGGCCGAGACGGTCACCGCCGCCTTGGCCCCAGACTCGGCCTTGGCCCCGGCGTCGGCCTTGCCCCCGGAGTCGGTGGCGTCGGACCGCACGACGGCCCGCCAGCGCGGCCGCAGTTGCGAGCGCACCACCGCGGCGGCGGCGGCCGGTTCGAGCTGGCTGGTGAACTGCCCGGACTCAGGCAGCCGCGACAGGTGCTTGGGGGCCTTGAGCGGCTTGGTCCGCAGCGCGCGGGCGTACACGCGGATCCGCGGAATGATGCAGCCGATGAGCGAGACCCAGAGCAGCAGGTAGATGGCGGCGAACCAGAAGGAGCCGAAGACGTCGAAGGCGCCGATCGAGTCCAACGCGCGGCCCCAGGCGCCGTGACTGGCCAGGTAGGCGTCGACCTTGGTCGGGTTCAGCGGGCGCTGCGGCAGCAGCGAGCCGGGGACGGCGGCCAGCGCGAGCAGGAACAGCAGGACGAGGGCAGTCCGCATGGAGGTGAGCCGGCGCCAGAACTGGCGGGCGAGCCGCAGGACGCGCATCTAGAGCCCCGAGCCCAGGAAGCCGTGCGCGAACTCGGAGTTGAGCCGGAACATCCAGCTGTCCCAGGTTCCGGTCAGCAGCAGCACGCCGAACACGATCAGCAGCGCTCCCCCGACCTGGCTGACCTGACGGGCGTGCCGGCGCAGGAAGCTCAGCGCACCGGTGACCCAGCCGATGCCCATCGCGACCAAGATGAACGGCACGCCGAGTCCCAGGCAGTAGGCGACGGAAAGGACGGCGCCGCGACCAGCCGTGCTCTGCTGGGTGGCCAGCCCGAGCACCGCGCTCAAGGTCGGGGTGAGACAAGGCGTCCAAGCCAAGCCGAAGGTGAAGCCGAGCAGCGGAGCGCCGAGCAGGCCCGACTTGGGCAGCCGATGGATCTTCAACTCGCGCTGCAGGAACGGAATCTTGCCGATGAAGGCCAACCCCATGACGATCGTGATCGCGCCGAAGATCCGCTCGAGGACGACGTGGTGGATGGCCATGGTCGAGGCCAAGCTGCCGAACAAAGCGCCGGTGGTCACGAAGACGGCGGTGAAGCCGAGTACGAACAGCAGGGCGCCGCCGACCATGCGACGCTGGCCCACTGCGACCGTCCGAGTCGTCGTGCCGCCCTCAGCGCCGCCAGCGGCCCGCTCGGCTACGGCGGACCCGGAGAGTCCGGCCACGTAGGACAGATAACCCGGGACCAGCGGCAGCACGCAGGGCGACAGGAAGCCGACGACGCCGACCACCGCCGACACGGCGATGGCCGCGACCAGGGATCCGCTGGTGACGGTGCTGGTCAGCCCTGGATCGGCGAGGACGCTCATGCCGTCTCTTTGACGAGCTGGTTGAGCAGCGGGTTCAGGTCAGCCGGCAGCAGCGAAGACTGGTAGACGGCCGCGACCTTGCCCTGCTTGTCGATCAGCACGGTGGCCGGCAGCGTCACAATCGGCACCCCGCCGAGTTCCAGAGCGGTCTGCGCGCTGGGGTCATACAGCACCGGGAACGTGATGTCCTTGACCTTGAGCCAGGAGGCGGCGCCGCTCTTCGGGCTGTCCTTGGCATCGACTCCGACAAAAGTCACGCCCTGGCCTTTGCGCGCGCGGTACACGGTGTCGAACTGCGGCGTCTCGGTCTGGCAGGGCGGGCACCAGGAGGCGAAGTAATTGAGGACGACCACCTGGCCGACGTCCGAGCTCAGCTGGTACTGCGCCCCGTCCATCAGGGTGCCCTTCATCGCGCCCGCCGGCTTCCGGTCGGCCGCCGGGATCAGCTCGCCCTTCTTGGTCGATTGCACGTAGCGGTACTGGCCGCCGGCGTTCGAGTCGACCGCGTTCG
>JAOPUY010000484.1 GCA_025963265.1 Frankiales bacterium
GCGGCGGCGGCGGTCAGGGTGAGGCGTTGATCTTGCGGGTGCCCTCGGCCTAGCCGCTCGTTTCTGGCTTCGCGCGGCCGGCGGGCTGAGTAGCGTTTGTCAGATGACCGAGCGCGCAGGCCGCCGATGGGCGCACTACGTCGCGGTGGTGCTGGGTCCGGTCATGACCTGGGTGCTGCGGGTCTCGCTGCCGTTGATCTGCGTCACGGTCCTGCTGCGCTCCGTCTCCTACCGGGCGACCGTGGCCGGGGTGCCGTTCCGGGTGCAAGGATCGCTGTTCACCCGCCGCGGTTTCAGCGCCGACACGAACCTCGGAAGCTGGGAATTCCCGCACGTCGACGGACTGCCCTTCGGCGTTCACGTCTCGCCGGAGAACGTGGACGTGCTGCGGCTTAGCAAGGCCGCGAGCCCGGACACCGCCGCCTTCGTCGATCAGTTGAAGTCCGGCTTCAGCGATCAGGTGCCCTGGATCGCGCTGTGGCTAGTCGGCCTGACGATCATCGGGGTGGGCCTCGGCCTGGCCATGTCAGCGGGCATCAACATGGCGCTGCGCTATGCCCGAGGCCTGCCTCGACGACCGCGAGAACTGCGGTTGCGGCTGCGCCAGTTGGCCGTCGCCGGGGTGGTGACGGTGCTCGTCGGCGGCTACGGGGTGGCCAGCTTCGACTCGGACTGGACCAAGCAGTCTCGGCTCACCGGCACCCTGGGCGCCGTGCAGCTGTTCCCGTCCCAGCTCGAGCAGTTCTACACCAAGCAGTCCAAGGCCTATGACGTCCTGGGCGCGGTGGTGGGGATTCAGGCCTCGCTGCAGGCGCGGATCGACGCCGAGCAGACGCCGGACACCTCGTACAACATCATGTACATCTCCGACATGCACCTGGCGGCCGAGTACCCGCTGGTGAAGCAGTACGTGCAGAACTTCGACGTCCGGCTCATCGTCAACACCGGCGATGAGAGCGAGTTCGGCACCGTCTCGGAGCTGACTCCGTCCTACCTGGCCGCCATGCGGGCGGTCACCCAGACCACTCCGATGATCTGGCTGGCCGGCAATCACGACTCACCCGACACCGAACAGGTGATCAGCAAGGTCCCGGGCGTCACCGTGCTCGGCTCGAAAACCCTGCTCACCGACGGGACGTACCAGATCCGGGGGTCTCGTGTCAGCGCCTACGGCCTGACGATCGCCGGTGTCCCCGATCCGCGGGTCTTCGGAGCCGAGGGCGCCTACGGTTCCGGCGAGGACATCGTGACGAATCCGCTCGAGCGCAAGACGATGGACGAGGCGGTGGCCGACGTCAGCAAGGACCGGTACTTCGACATCTTCGCCACCCACGAGCCCTCGGCGGCCGACGAGCTGGGCTCCAAGCTCGGCTCGCAGATCCGGCAGCTGAACTCGGGCCATACCCACGCCCAGAACGCGACCTCGGACATCCAGAAGAACGGTCACATCAATCTGGTCGAGGGTTCGACCGGCGCCGGCGGCCTGGACAACATCAACACCGACAGCGTCGCCCCGCCGGTCGAGTTCAGCATCGAGTCGGTGGCCGCGAACTGCCAGTTCACCAAGGTGCTGCGCTTCCAGCTCGCCGATCCGACGCTGCCGACCGACGCCTCGGCGGTGTCGGTGGGCGACAACGTCACCGTGTCGACGATCTACCTCACGCCGCAGAAGATCGCCGCCGGCCGGACGTGCTCGCCGGCCACTGGCATCGGCAGCGTCCGAGCCCTGGACACCCCGGTCGACCCGGCGGTGGCCGGCGGTGGCGGCTAGCCGGGCTCCGAGCCGGCCGAGCCGACCTCGGGCTCCGGCCGATCCGTCGAGGGTCGTTCCAGCCAGCGATAGGGATCGGGCACCGGCGTGCCGAAGAAGTCATCGACGGTGTCTCCGCTGGGCGTGGGCGGGAACGGCATGGGGCTGAATCTAGCCATGAACTAGGCACTGCCGCTGGGCGCCGGTTCGCCGCCGATTGCGCTTACCGCGAATCGGAGCACCCCGCTAGCTGCATCTGGAGCGCGGATGAGGAAAACTAGAAGTATGCGTCCTGGTACACCTTCGGCAGGCAAGTCCACTTCACCTCGCGCGCCGTCCGCGGCGATGGCCGCGGCCATGACGGGCGCGGTCGACCTGGCCGCGGTCAAGGCGCGCTCGGATGCCGCGGCCCGGGCCGCCACGGCCCCGCCGCCCGCGCAGGGCGGCTACGTCGTGGACGTCACCGAGGCCAACTTCCAGACCGAGGTGCTCGACCGGTCCTTCCAAGTCCCGGTGCTGCTGGATCTGTGGGCTGAATGGTGCGAGCCCTGCAAGCAGCTCTCGCCGCTGCTCGAGAAGTTGGCCATCGAGGCCGCCGGTCAGTTCGTGCTGGCCAAAGTCGACGTCGACGTCAATCAGCAGATCGCCCAGGCGCTGCAGGTGCAGAGCATCCCGACGGTGTTCGCCGTGATCGGCGGCCAGCCGGTGCCCGGCTTCCAGGGAGCCATTCCGGAGGCGCAGGCCCGAGAGGTCATCGTCGCGGTGCTCGAGGCCTCAGCCAAGGCCGGTCTCACCGGGGTCGCTCCGCGGCCGGAGGGGGTCGAGGGCGAGCCGGTGGTTCCGGAGCTTCCGGAGGACCCACGGTTCTCCGCGGCCGAGCAAGCCCTGGAAGAGGGCGACTACGACCGGGCGACCGAGCGCTACCAGGAGATCCTGCTGGCCGAGCCGGCTAACGCCGACGCCAAGCTGGCGCTGAGCCAGGTCGAGTTGCTCAAGCGGCTGGCCGCGCTGCCCGAAGACACCCTCACCCGCGCGCAGGCCTCGCCCGACGACGTCGAGTTGCAGCTCGCCGCCGCCGACTACGAGCTGGCCGGCAATGAGATCGATCAGGCCTTCGCCCGGCTCATCGGACTGATCAAGCGGCTCCGGGGCGATGAGCGGACGCCGGTCCGCGACCGGATGGTCGAGTACTTCGAACTGATCGGGCCGGATGACCCGAGGGTCAATCCGGCCCGTCGTGAATTGGCTAACGCTCTTTTCTGAAGCGCCCGGTGATCAGCTGTCCAGCGGGTTGCGCTCGCCGGTGGCGACGTGCGGCATGATCGCGTTCGGCGGGATGACT
>JAOPUY010000548.1 GCA_025963265.1 Frankiales bacterium
GCAGGCGCTGCGCGCCGCGGTTCCGGCGGCCGAGGACGTGCTGGTCGTCAACAATTGCGCGGCCGCGCTGGTGTTGGCCGTCACCGCGTTGAGCCGCGCCGCCGGCGCGCGCGGGGCCAGCGCGGTGGCCGGCGCGGTGGCCGGGCCGGTGCTGATGAGCCGCGGCGAGTTGGTCGAGATCGGCGACGGCTTTCGGCTGCCCGAGCTGATCGCGGCCACCGGAGTGCCGATCCGCGAAGTCGGCACGACTAACCGCACCTACCAGGCCGACTACGCCCGGGCCGTCACCGCTGACACGGTCGCGATCGTCAAAATCCATCCGAGCAATTTCCGCATCGAGGGCTTCACCGCGCAGGTGAGCGTGGCCGAGTTGGCGGAATTGCCCTGCCCGTTGGTGGTCGACCTCGGTAGCGGGCTGCTGTCCCCGGACGCCTTGCTGGCCGACGAGCCGGACGTGGCCACGACTCTGGCCGCTGGGGCCGACCTGGTCGTGTGCAGTGGCGACAAGTTGCTCGGCGGGCCGCAAGCCGGCCTGATCTTCGGGCGGACTGAGCTCATCGAGCTATTGCGGCGGGATCCGCTGGCCCGCGCGCTGCGGGTCGACAAGCTCACGCTGGCCGCGCTCGAGGCGAGCTTGGACGGCGGGCCGACCCCGACGTGGCAGTACCTGCACGCCGACGCGGGACGGCTTCGAGAGCGAGCTCTCGCGGTGGCGGCTAGCTTGTCGTCCGCGTTGGCGGCCGAGGTCGTCGCGGTCGAGGGAGCGGTCGGGGGCGGCGGCGCGCCGGGGCTCGGCCTGCCCGGTTGGGCGCTCGCCCTGGACGAGAAGTTCGCCGAGCCGCTGCGCACCGGTGAGCCGGCCGTCGTCGGCCGGGTCGAGGGCGGGCGCTGCCTGCTCGACCTGCGATGCGTGCCGGTCGAGCAGGATCCGCTGCTGGCGGCGGCGATTCTGGCCTCAGCCGCGTCGGTCGGCCCCGCTGCCGCGGCCGCAGCCAGCGCGATCGTCGGGCCGGGCTGAGGCCATGCGGGTGATAGCCACCGCCGGTCACGTCGACCACGGCAAGTCGACGTTGGTGCGGGCGCTGACCGGCATGGAGCCAGACCGCTGGGCCGAGGAACGCCGACGGGGTATGACGATCGACCTCGGCTTCGCCTGGACGACCCTGGACGACGGCGAACAACTCGCGTTCGTCGACGTGCCCGGGCATCACCGGTTTCTGTCCAACATGCTCGCCGGCGTCGGGCCGGCGCCGGCCGTGCTGTTCGTGGTCTCGGCCGATGAAGGGTGGCGGCGCCAGAGCGAGGAGCACCTGGCCGCGGTCGACGCGCTGGGGATCCGCACTGGCCTGTTGGCGGTGACCCGAAGCGATCTGGCCGATCCAGCGCCGGCGTTGGCTCAGGCCCGGCAGCGGATCGCCCGATCCGGCCTGGGCGAGGTGGCGGCGGTGCCGGTCTCGGGGCTCACCGGTCAGGGGCTCGGCGAGTTGCGCGCCGCGCTGGCGCGCACGGTCGCCACCCTCCCACCGCCCCGGGTCGATGGTCCGGTGCGGCTCTGGGTCGACCGGGCGTTCACCGTGGCCGGCAGCGGAACCGTGGTGACCGCGACGCTGGACGCCGGCGCTATCGAGGCCCACGACACCTTCGAACTGCGCGGCCGAGCGGTCAGCCTGCGCAACATTCAGGCGCTGGGACAGGACGTCGACCGGGTGGAAGCGGTCTCCCGCGTCGCGCTGAATCTGCGCGGGGTGGCGCGGGCCGAGGTCGGACGGGGGGACGCGCTGCTCACTCCCGGCGGCTGGCAGCACAGCGCCAGCGTCGACTGCCATTGCACGCTACTGGCGCCGGCCGAGTCGAGCGGGCGCCGCGAACCGGTGACGCTGACTGGCGATCTCGTCTTGCACTTGGGCTCGAGCGCGGTTGCGGTTCGGGCCCGAGTCCTGGGCGATGACCTGGTGCGGCTGCAGTTGGCCCGCCCGCTTCCGGTCCGTCCGGGCGATCGCGCCGTGCTCCGCGACCCGGGACGTCAGCAGGTCGTCGCGGCGGTGCGGCTGCTCGACGTCGACCCGCCGCCGCTGACGCGGCGCGGTGCGGCCAAGCGGCGGGTCGAGCAACTCGAGGAGCGACGAGCCGCCGAGAGCCGGGGGCCCGGCGAGTTGTTGCGCCTGGAGGTGGCCCGGCGCGGCTTCGTCCAACGCGGGCAGCTCGTTCGGCTCGGCATCCCGCTGCTGGACACCTCGTCGGTGCGCGAGGTCGGAGACTGGCTGATCGACAACGGCACGTGGACGCGCTGGCGCATCGGCGCGGCCGAAGCGGTCGCGGGCTATTTGGCCGATCATCCGGCCGAGCCGGGTCTGTCCGTCGAGGAGCTGCGCCAGGCCATCGAGGTCCCCGATCGGGCGTTGCTGGCGCCGTTGCTGGCCGACGCCGGCCTGCAGACCCGGGCCGGTCGGGCGATGCCGCCGGGCTATCGACCCCGAATCGAGGAGGCCGAGCGGGCGTTCGAGTCCTTGCGGGACCACCTGCGCGATCGCCCATTCGCCGCGCCTGAGCGCGGCGAATTGGACCAGCTCGGGCTCGGGCCGCGCGAGCTGGCCGTGCTCGCGGCGGCGGGCCGGATCGTCCGCTTGAGCGCCGACATCGTGCTATTGGCTGACGCGCCCGCCCGCGCCCGGGCCGAGTTAGCCGAGCTGGCCCAGCCTTTCTCGACTAGCCAGGCCCGCATCGCGCTCGGCGCGACCCGCCGGGTCACCATTCCGCTGTTGGAATTCTTGGACGAGGACGGGGCGACCCGGCGCCTGGACGGCACGCTGCGCGAGGTCCTCCCGCCGAGCTGACTGCCAGCGCAGCGAGTTCAGAGGGTCCCAGCGGTTCAACGGGTCCCAGCGGTTCAGAGGGTCTTAGTCGTCAGCGCCCGGTGAGCGATCGCCCGGACCACATCCCCGTCCACGGTCTCGTGCTCGAGCAGTTCTTGGGTGAGGGCGTCGAGGGCGTTGCGATGCGAGCCGAGCAGCTCGACCGCGTGGGCCTCGGCCTCGCGCAGCAGCCGCGACACCTCGGTGTCGATGACCCGCTGGGTCGACTCGCTGTAGGTCCGCTCCGAGAGCTGCTGGCCGCCCAGGTACTGCGGCGAGTCGTTTGAGTAACCCACCGGCCCAAGGGCGTCGGACAGGCCGAACTCGCGGACGATCCGGGTCGCCAGTTCGGTGGCGCTGCTCAGATCGCTCGAAGCTCCGGTCGAGCCCTCGCCGAAGACCACCAGCTCGGCCGCACGGCCGCCGAGGCGGACGGCCAGCGACGTCGTCATCTCCTCCATCGTGTACAGGTGCCGCTCGTCGAGCGGCAACTGCTCCGTCACTCCAAGGGCCATGCCGCTGGGCAGGATCGTGACCTTGTCGACCGGGTCGGCCGCCGGCGAGAGCGCGGCGACCAGCGCGTGGCCCGACTCGTGCACCGCGACGTTGCGTTTCTCCTTCTCGAGCAGGAAGTTCGAGCCCTGCCGCTGCCCGAGCAGGATCCGGTCGCGGGCCTGGGAAAGGTCGGCGGCGGTCACCTCGGCTCGATCGTCGCGGACGGCGACGATCGCGGCCTCGTTGATCAGGTTGGCCAGATCGGCTCCGGAGAAACCCGGGGTGGCCCGGGCGTTGACCGCGAAGTCGACGTCGGGTGCGAGGTGCTTGTCCCGGGCGTGCACGGCCAGGATGGCCGCGCGCTCGCTTTGCGTCGGCAGCGGCACCGCGACCTGTCGGTCGAAGCGGCCGGGTCGCAGCAGCGCGGCGTCGAGGGTTTCCGGACGGTTGGTGGCCGCGATGATCACGACCCCGGTAGACGGGTCGAAGCCGTCCATCTCGGCCAGCAATTGGTTCAAGGTCTGCTCGCGCTCGTCGTTGCCGCCGATGCCGGTGCCGCGGCGCTGGCCGATGGCGTCGATCTCGTCGATGAAGATGATCGAGGGTGAGAGCTTGCGGGCCTGCACGAACAGGTCGCGAACTCGCGAGGCGCCGACGCCGACGAACATCTCCACGAAAGAGGAGCCGGTGACCGACAGGAAGGGCACGCTGGCCTCGCCGGCCACGGCGCGCGCGAGCAGGGTCTTGCCGGTGCCGGGCGGGCCGGCCATCAGCACGCCTTTCGGTCCGACCGCGCCGGCCGCGGCGTACTTGTCGGGATGGCGCAGGAAGTCGACGACCTCGCTGACGTCGCGTTTAACGCCTTCATAGCCCGCGACGTCGACGAACGTGGTCTGCGGCCGGTCGGTGTCGATCAGCTGGGCTTTGGACTTGCCGACCCCGGTGATCCCGCCGAGGCCGCCGAGCGCGCCCACGCCCCTTCGGGCCGCTCGGCCGATGTAGACGAAGTAGCCGATGAACAGCAGCAGCGGCAGGAAGGACAGCAGTGTCGCCCAGAAAGAGCTGCTGGTCCCAGTCGCCTTGAAGCTCGGCACGAGCTCGGTGTTCGTCACGGCGGTGAGGAAGGCCTGGTCGACGCCTTGGGCGCCGGTCGGGTAGTGCGAGGTGAAGTCCTCGCCCTTGTCGAAGGTGGAGCGGTAGGTGCCGGTGATGGATCCGTCGGCGGCAAGGGTCAGGCTCTGGACGTCCTTTTGATTTATCTGCTGAATCAACGTGCCGTAGTCCACCGAGGTGCTCTTCGAGCCGACCATGCTGGGCAGGAATAACAGCAGCACGGTCAGCAAGACGCCGATCGGGATGAGATAGCGCCGCCACACCGGTGGCGGGGTGGGAGCCGGCTTGCCCGGCCGGTCGCGCGGTGGGCCGGAACGGGCGTTGACAGTCATGCAACCAGGCTACGTTGGCACGGTTCCAGCGGTCCATCACTCGTAGCGGCGCCTCGGGCGGGTTCGCCGCCACCGCGCTGTCGAGGACGACGCCGAGCCCGACTAGTCGAGCGTGATTGATATCTTGATCACGCAGCCGATCAGCGTCCCGAAGTGCGGGCTCCGCGGTCGATTCACGAACGGGACGGTCAGTTATGGGCGCAGCCGCCGAGTTCGACGTCGCCAAGGTCTTCGCGCAGGTCGCGCGCGACATCGCGCATCACGAGGACTTGGTCAGCACCCGCCAACACATCGTCTCGCTGGCCCGCAGCTCGCTCAACGGCCTGGGCGCCTCCGTCTGGCACCTCAAGCCCAATGACCAGATGACGCTGGACGCCGCGACCGGAGAGCCGTTCCTGCCGGTGATTGAGCGGATCCTGGCCGAGCACCCCGACGGGCCGTCCTGGCAGTCGCTGCATTCTGGTCAGATCGTGGTGAGCCCGAACCTCACGGTGGAGACCCGCTGGCCGGCGTACGTGCGCGCTCTGCTGGCCGAGACCCCGGTGCGCTCGGCGGTGTCCTACCCGCTGACTAGCGAGGACAGCAACCTCGGCGTGCTCTCGGTGTACTCCGAGGAGCCCGGGCACTTCACCGAGCCGCTGGTCCAGATGGGCGCGATCTACGCCGCGCACGCCGCGCTCGCCATGGAGAAGGCGTTCATGCAGGATCGCGCGACGAATTTGCAAGCCGCGCTGGCCAGCAATCGCCGGATCGGCATGGCCATCGGCATCCTGATGAACGCCGACCGGCTGACCGAGGGACAGGCCTTCGACCTGCTTCGCGTCGCCTCGCAGAACCTGCATCGCAAGGTGGCCGACGTCGCCGAGGATGTCGTGCTGGCCGGGGTGCTGCCGACCTGGGAGCTGCGGCTAGCCTGACGGCCGCCCGCCGCCAGCCGGCGGATGAGCCCGGACCGAATCGCTCAGATCGGTCTGGGCGCCGCCGATCTTGGCGACAACGAGTCCAACTCTTGGCTCACTTTAGGTAACAAGATGATTACTTTACGTCGGTAAGCGGCGAACGGTGGTCAAGAGCCGACCACGTCAATATATGTTTCGTGTTAAGTCAGTTCGGGGCGCAGCTCCGATGCGGCAACTCGGGGGAATGTCAATGCGCGCACGGTTCTGCTTCGGCCGAAAGGCCACCGCCGGCGCGGCCGCGTCCGCGCTGGTCGCCAGCGTCCTGGCCGCCATCGTGATCGCCGCACCCTCGGCCTCGGCCGTGCCCGGCCCGATCCTCGCCCGCGCGGCCGGCAACGTCACCGCCGACGCGCTTCCCACCGCTCAGATCGACGGGGTGGCGTGGTCGCAGGCCATTCTCGGTGACACCGTCTACGTGGGCGGCAGCTTCGCCAACGCCCGACCGGCCGGGGTGGCCTTGAACGGCGTCGGCTCGGAGGCTCGCACCAACCTGATGTCGTACACCCTTTCGACCGGCGTCATGACCTCGTGGGCGCCGAACGTCAACGGCGCCATCAAGGCGGTCACGCTCTCGCCCGACCACTCGCGGCTCTACATCGGCGGCTCCTTCACGACGGTGAACGGGGCGACGCATAACCGCATCGCGGCCTTCGACACCGCGACCGGGGCGCTTATCAGCACCTTCGCCCCGAACGTCGACGCCACGGTGAACGCGATCGCCGCGACCGACACCACCGTCTACGTCGGCGGGCTGTTCTCCAAGGGCGACGGCAACGCCCGCGGCCGGTTGGCCGCCTTCACCGCGGCCACCGGCGCCGTGACCACCTGGAACCCGAACGCCGACTACAACGTCGCGGCGGTGCTCATCAGCCCGGACGGCACCCGGGTTTACGCCGGCGGCGCCTTCCAGAACGTCGGCGGCCAGGCCGAGTACGGGCTCGTCGCCACCGACGCCACCACCGGCGCCGTGGTGAACTGGCCGGTCAACCTGACCGTTCAGGACGCCGGGCAGAACGCCGGCATCACCAGCCTGAGCACCGACGGCACGAACATCTACGGCACCGGTTACGTCTTCGGCGCGGGCGGCAACTTGGAGGGCGCGTTCAACGCCAACCCGACCACCGGCGCCATCAACTGGATCGAGAGCTGCCACGGCGACACCTATGACTCCTACGAGATGGCCAACACCGTTTACGTCGTGAGCCACGAGCACTTCTGCGGCGACGTCGGCGCGTTCCCCCAGACCAGCCCGACCTGGACCTTTCAGCACACCACGGCTTTCACCGTCCAGGCCACCGGAACGCTGGGGCACAATCCGTACGGCGGCTACACCGACTGGTTCGGCACGCCGAGCCCGTCCCAGCTCAACTGGTACCCGGACATGACCGTCGGCAGCTACACCGGTCAGAGCCAGTCGGCCTGGACCGTGACCGGCAACGGCCAATACCTCGTCGAGGGCGGCGAGTTCCCGACCGTCAACGGCGCCGCGCAACAGGGTCTCGTTCGTTTCGCGGTGCCCGCCATCGCCCCGAACAAGCAGGGGCCGCGGGTCAGCGGCAGCAACTTCGTGCCGAATGTGGTGTCGTTGAGCCCCGGCGTGGTGCGGGTCTCCTTCCCGCTCAACTACGACCGCGACGACAAGACGCTGAACTACACCGTCACGCGCACCCTCAACGGGGTGAAGACCACGGTCTACACCCTCACCGCCGACTCGGAGTTCTGGAACCGCCCGAACGTCGGCTTCACAGACACCACCGTGCCTCCCGGCAGCACCGTCAGCTACAAGCTGGCCGCGGCCGATGACGATCTGAACACCGTGACCGGCAACTCCGCGTCCATCACGCTGCCCATCGGCACCGCCGCCCCGCTGAGCCAATACGCCCAGGACGTCGAGGCCGACGGGGCCAGCCACTACTGGCGATTCGACGAGTCCAGCGGCAGCACCGGCTATGACTGGGCCGGTTACGACGATCTGAGCGTGGGCTCCGGGGTGACCGACGGCGCGACCGGGGCCATCCTCGCCAGCAGCGACACCGCCGCCACCTTCGACTCGAGCGCGGTCGACGTCAACAAGGCCAACACCGGCTTCGCGGTCGACCCCACGGCGATCTCCGGACCGGACACCTTCACCGAGGAGGCCTGGTTCCAGACCACGTCGTCCACGGGCGGCAAGATCGTCGGCTTCGGCGACTCGAGCACCGGCAACAGCTCGAACTACGACCGCCACATCTACATGGACGCCAGCGGCAAGGTCTACTTCGGGGTCTACACCGGCAACACGGTGACCATCGGCACCCCGACCGCCTACAACGACGGCCACTGGCACTACGTCGTGGCCTCGATGGACGCCAACGGAATGACGTTGTACGTCGATGGAAAGCGGATCGGCCGCAACGCCGGCGTGACCGCCGGTCAGGCCTACACCGGCTATTGGCGGATCGGCGGCGACTCCTCCTGGAGCGGCGCCAACTATTTCAACGGCGCCATCGACGACGTCGCGATCTACCCGACCGCGATCTCGCTGGCCACCGTGCAGAAGCACTTCATCGACGCCGGCGGCAGCCTGCCGGTGGCCGCCCCGGTCCCGACCGACAGCTACGGCCAAGCCGTCTACGCCAGCCAGCCCGACCTCTACTACCGATTGGACGACACGACCGGCACGACCGCGGTCGACTCCTCGGGCAACGCGAACAACGGCGTCTACAACGGCGGCGAGCTCCTCGGCGTCGCCAGCCCGGTCAGCGGCCTCACGGGCACCGCGGCCACCTTCGACGGCGCCGCCGGGACGCTGGCCTCGGGGGCCCAGGTGCCCGCGCCGTCGGTCTACACCGAGGAACTCTGGTTCAACACGAGCACCCACGCCGGCGGCAAGCTGATCGGCTTCGGCAACGAGCAGGACGGCCTCAGCACCAACTACGACCGCCACGTCTACATGGACGACGACGGCCAGTTGGAGTTCGGCACCTACAGCGGTCAGGAGAACCTGGCCACCTCACCGCTGACCTACAACGACGGCAAATGGCATTACCTGGTCGCGACCCAGGGTTCGGACGGCATGAAGCTCTACGTCGACGACGCGCTGGTGGCCACCAATCCGCAGGCCCAGGCCCAGGCCAACACCGGCTACTGGCGGATCGGCGGCGACGCGGACTGGGGCGGCGACAGCCCTTATTTCGCCGGCACCATCGACGAGGCCGCGGTGTACTCCACCGAGCTGACCGCGAGTCAGATCGCCGCGCATTACAACGCCTCGCCGTCCACGATCGTCAACCACGCGCCGACGGCGGCGTTCTCGGCGACCGTCACGAACCTCTCGGCCTCCTTCGATGGGACGGCCTCGACCGACTCGGACGGCTCCATCGCCAGCTACGCCTGGGACTTCGGTGACGGCCAGACCGGCACCGGGCCGGCGCCGACCCACACCTACGCCGCTGCGGGCCCCTACTCGGTCTCGCTCGTCGTCACCGACAACAGCGCTGCCCCGAGCCCGGCCGTGACGCACACGGTCACCACGACCGAGCCACCGCCGGTGAATGTGGCGCCGACCGCGGCCTTCACCTCGGTGACCTCGAACCTCTCAGTCTCCTTCGACGCGAGCGCCTCGACTGATTCCGACGGTTCCGTGGTCGGCTACGCCTGGGACTTCGGGGACGGCTCGACCGGCACCGGGGTGACGGCGACGCACGTCTACGCCGCGGCCGGCAGTTACAGCGTCTCGTTGATCGTGACCGACAACAGCGCGGCCAGCAGCGCCGCCGTGACCCACTCGGTGGCGCCGACCGCGCCGCCGAACGTGGCGCCGATCGCGGCGTTCACCGTCTCGGTGGCCAACTTGGTCGCGACCTTCAACGCGGCCTCATCGGGGGACCCCGACGGCCAAATCGCCAGCTACGCCTGGCAATTCGGCGATGGCGCGACAAGCTCGTCGATGAATCCGGCGCACACCTATGCCGCCGCCGGCCCGCACACGGTGTCGCTGATCGTCACCGACAACCGCGGCGCGACCGACATCGTCACCCGCACGGTCACGACCACCGCGCCGCCGCTGGCCAAGACCGGCGGGCGTTTGGTGGCGGTGGCGCCGGCTCGGTTGTTGGACACGCGGTCGGGGGTGGGTGCGGTGAAGGCGGCGCTGGGGGCGGATCGGTCGGTGTCGGTTCCGGTGTTGGGTCGGGGCGGGGTGCCGTCGGTCGGGGTGTCGGCGGTGGTGTTGAACGTGACGGTGACGGCTCCGTCGGCGTCGGGGTATGTGACGGTGTGGGCGAGTGGGCGGTCTCGTCCGGCGGCGTCGAATTTGAACTTTGTGAAGGGTGAGACGGTTCCGAACTTGGTGATCGCGCCGGTGGGGGCTGATGGCCGGGTGGAGTTGTTCAACGGTTCGGGGGGGACGGTGCAGTTGTTGGCCGACGTCTCGGGCTACTACACGTCGGGTCCGGCGGTGGCCGGCGGTTTGGTGGCGGTGGCGCCGGCTCGGTTGTTGGACACGCGGTCGGGGGTGGGTGCGGTGAAGGCGGCGCTGGGGGCGGATCGGTCGGTGTCGGTTCCGGTGT
>JAOPUY010000550.1 GCA_025963265.1 Frankiales bacterium
CCCAACCAGCCGCCCACGCCCGCAAAAACGTCCACCTGGACGAAAACGCCGCCCAACCAGCCGCCCACGCCCCACAAAAACGTCCACCTGGACGAAAACGCCGCCCAACCAGCCGCCCACCCCCCGCAAAAACGTCCACCTGGACGAAAACGGCGGCGGGGCTGGGGCCGCTAAGGTCGGCGGCCATGGACATCCCGCTGATCTGGATCGACGCCTTCGCCGAGCGGCTGTTCGAGGGCAATCCCGCCGCGGTAATGCCGCTGGCCGAATGGCTGCCGGACCGCACGCTGCAGGCGCTGGCCGCGGAGAACAACTTGTCCGAGACGGCCTTCTACTGCAGCGTGCTCCCGGCCGCCGCAGCACCGGAGGCAGCGGCGCAGTCAGCCGCGGGATCCGCCGGGACGCAGGACGCCGTGGCGGCCGGTCCGACCTACCACCTCCGCTGGTTCACCCCGTCGATCGAGGTCGATCTGTGCGGGCACGCGACGCTGGCCACCGCGGCCCACCTGCTCGATGACGTCCACCCGAAGGACAGTCACGTTCGCTTCTGGACTCGCAGCGGTTGGCTGAGGGTCACCCGCAGCGGGCCGCGACAACTGACCATGGACTTCCCAAGCGAGCCGCTGCTACCCGTCGCGCCCGATCCAGTGGTGGCAGCCGCCTTAGGCGTCACGCCCACCGAGTGCCGACGCGCGACCGACCTCATCTACGTGGTCGCCGCGGCCGAGAAAATCGCCGCGCTGCGCCCGGACTTCGCGGTCCTGGCCGGGCTGGACGCGCGCGGGGTGATCGTCACGGCTCCGGGCGAGGCCGGCTCCGGGTTCGACTTCGTCTCGCGCTGGTTCGGCGCCGGGGCCGGCATCGGCGAGGATCCGGTGACCGGCTCGGCCCACTCGCAGATCGCGCCGTACTGGGCCGAGCGGCTGGGGAAGAGCAAGCTGACCGCCCGCCAGCTCTCGGCTCGCGGCGGGACGGTGCGCTGCGAGGTGGTGGGCGACCGGGTGCTGATCACCGGAAGCTACCGCCGCTACTTGGACGCGACCGTCCACTTGGATTGAGACTGCTCAGCGGTTCATCTCAGGCTTGGTAACGATCCGAAAACGCCGCCCGAGCCGCGGCGCAGAAATGGCCCGATTCCAATGTGATGTGAGTTATTCAAGGCTCGTCGACGCGTTTACGCCCCTGTAACTGTGCGTATTGTGACGAGCAAGTTTGCTGCGCCGGCGGACGCGAACCGGCGCACCTCCCACCCGACACGATCCGAAGTTGTGAGGACCTTGTGGCGCTGCGCATCACCATCACCCTGATTCTGACGCTGGCTACCGCCGCCATCGCCGGCCGTCGAGTGTTTTGGCTGCAGAAGCTGATCCGGTCCGGCGCCGCCGCGCCTGGCCGAGGCAAAGAGCCCAAGCCCCGCGCGATCAACGACGCCGAAGAGGTGCTCGGGCAGAAGAAGCTGCTCAAGTGGTCCGTCCCCGGCGTCGCGCACTTCTTCACGTTCTGGGGCTTCCTGGTCCTCAACCTGACGATCCTCGAGGCCTACGGCGCGCTGCTCATCACCCGCGACTTCCACATCCCGTGGGTCGGCAAGTGGCAGGTGCTCGGCTTCTTCGAAGACTTCTTCAGCGTCGCGGTGCTGCTCGGCCTGTCCACCTTCGCTCTGCTTCGATTCCGCAACCAGCCCGAGCGCAAGAAGCGCGACTCGCGCTTCTACGGCTCGCACACCGGTCCGGCCTGGGTCATCCTCGGCATGATCTCGCTGGTCATCATCACGCTGCTGCTGCTGCGCGGCGCTCAAATGAACGCCGACCAGTTCCCGTTCGGCCACTCCAAGTGGACCTTCGCCTCCTACCTGGTCGCGAAGGCGTTGGGTTCGGGCGCCTACAACCAGGGCCTGGCCACCATCTTCCTGATCGCGCAGATCGCCGTGGTGATGTCCTTCCTGGTCATCGTCACCTACTCCAAGCACCTGCACATCGCGACCGCGCCGATCAACGTGTACTTCAAGCGGTTGCCCAAGGGCCTCGGCCCGCTGCTTCCGGTGACTGACGCCGCTGGCGCCCCGATCGACTTCATGGACATCGACAGCCTCTCCGAGGACACCATCTTCGGCAAAGGCAAGATCGAGGACTTCACCTGGAAGGGCTACCTGGACTTCGCGACCTGCACCGAGTGCGGCCGCTGTCAGTCGCAGTGCCCGGCCTGGAACACCGGCAAGCCGCTGTCGCCCAAGCTCGTCATCATGGACTTGCGCGATCACCTCTTCGCCAAGGCGCCGTACCTGATCGGCGGCAAGGCGGTCCCGGACGAGGGCGCGGTCGAGTTCGGCGACACCGGCGAGGTGGGCGCGGACGGCGCGACCCATCACCACGGCGTCCCCGAGTCCGGCTTCGGCCGGGTCACTGGCACCAACCCCGAGCAGTACCACCGGCCGCTGGTCGGCGACGCCGCCTCCTACGGCGTCATCGACCCGGACGTGCTCTGGTCCTGCACCACCTGCGGCGCCTGCGTCGAGCAGTGCCCGGTGGACATCGAGCACATCGACCACATCGTCGACATGCGCCGCTACCAGGTGCTGATCGAGTCCTCGTTCCCGTCCGAGGCCGGCGTCATGCTTCGCAACCTGGAAAGCAAAGGCAACCCCTGGGGCCTGCCGCAGAAGACCCGCGAGGACTGGATCAACGAGGTCGACTTCGAGGTCCGCCGGGTGGAACCGGGCCAGCCGCTGGACGCCGACATCGAGTACCTGTTCTGGGTCGGCTGCGCCGGCTCGCTGGAGGACCGCTCCAAGAAGGTCACCAAGGCCTTCGCCGAGCTGCTGCACATCGCCGAGGTCGAGTTCGCGGTGCTGGGCCAGAACGAGACCTGCACCGGCGACTCCGCCCGTCGCCTCGGCAACGAATTCGTGTTCCAGACGCTGGCGGCCGAGAACGTCGAGACGCTCAACTCGATCGAGCGCTCCCACCCGCTCAAGATCGTGGC
>JAOPUY010000557.1 GCA_025963265.1 Frankiales bacterium
TCATCGCCGCGGGCGGTGAGTCGACCACCAGTCTGACCGGCACAGCGGTGCGCCTCCTGGCCGAGCAGCCGGAGCTGCAGGCCCAGCTGCGAGCTCAACCCGATCTCATACCGGCGTTCATCGAGGAGGCCTGCCGGGTCGACGCGCCGTTCCGGGGCCACTACCGCGTCCTCACCGAGGACGTCGAACTCGCCGGGCACAGCCTGAAGGCGGGATCACGGCTCGTGCTCATGTGGCAGGCGGCCAATCGCGACGAGAGCATCTACTCCGATCCGGACGAGGTTCACCTGGACCGCGCCAATCGCTACCACGTGGGATTCGGCTGGGGTATTCACCTGTGTGTCGGCGCTCCACTGGCCCGGGTCGAGGCGCGAGTCGCCGTCGAGACCCTGCTCGCGCGGACCCGATCCTTCCGGATCGACCCGGCCGCGCCGGCTCTGCGTTACCACCTGAGCCTGATGGTCCGGCGCCTCGTCGAGCTGCCGCTGCAGCTAGATCTGATCAGCTAAGTGGCAATCCCGAGGTACACCGCCATTCAGCAGTGGGCCGAGCTGTCCTCGGTGCCTGCCATCGATTCCTCTTGGGCCCATCACGGGTTGGTCGCCACCTCGGCCGGAGAACTCGTCGGCTTCCACGCCGGTCAGCTGGTGAAGTTCGACTCGGACGGAAAAGTGTTGAGCGTGGCCTCGACGAGCCTTCGGGAGGGCCACGGGATCACCTTGGTCGAGGAGGACGGCCAGGAGTACCTCTGGATCGCCGACCCCGGATTCGTGTTCGCCTGCACGCCAACCGAGGGAGACGCCGGCCTTGCCCCCATGTTCGGCCAGGGCCTGGAGTTCCAAGGCGGCCCGGCCCAGGTCGTCCAAGTGACGCTCGATGGCGAGCGCCGTCGACAGCTTCCCAACCCGCCCGTGAGCCAGGCCTACCCGGCGGGCCCAATGGGAGCGTTCGCCCCGTGCGGCACCGCCGTCGACGAAGAACGGTTCGGCGGGACCGGCGATATCTGGGTCGCCGACGGCTACGGAAGCAGTCTGGTCCACCGCTACAGCAAGGAAGGCGACCTCCTCCTGACGCTGAGCGGCGCGGAGGGATCCGCGAGATTCAACTGCCCGCACGCCGTCTTCATCGATCGACGGCTCGACCGAGACGCCGAGTTGCACGTCGCTGATCGCGGCAACGCCCAGGTTCAAGTCTATGACCTGCAGGGCCGCTACCGGCGGACGTACGGGTCGGGATTCCTCAACAGCCCCAGCGGGTTTGCGCGCTGGGGTGACCTCCTGGTGATTCCCGAGCTCTACGCGCGCGTGGCGCTGGTCGGCCCAGGTGACGAATTTCTGGGCTACCTCGGCGAGGATGAGACGGCCCAAGCCCGTGCGGGCTGGCCGAACGCCCTGACGCCGGAGGGCCGCGCGCAGGCCCCGGATGCCCGAGCCGGTCTGTTCAATTCACCGCACGCGGTGGCCGTTGACGGGGCGGGGAATCTGTACGTCGCCGAATGGCTCATCGGCGGCCGCTACACCAAGCTGGTCGTCACCGACTGAACCGCGCGGGGGTGCGGCGCCGTGAAGCCTTCCCGTTCACCGTGACTGTGGTTAGAGTGGGTCATCACTAGATTGAGTTGCAGTTCAGTGTGTGAGCGGCCGCCATCCACGAGCCACCGCGCTGCCCAACGTCAGAGGAGCTGTCGTGTCGGACGACCTGAAAGCTGAGCGCCTGTTCCACTTCGATCGCCACGCATCTGAGTACCGCTTCCACTTTGAAGAGATCGCGCAGGAGATGCAGTCCAAGTGCCCGGTCGCGTGGTCAGACACCTACGGCGGCCACTGGGTCGCCGCCGGGCATCAGGAGCTCTTCGACATCGCGCGTGAATCCGAGGTCCTCTCAAACGACCACGACGTCTACCACCAGCGGCGCGGTTATCAGGGGATCGGTATCCCGGGACAGCCGGGAACTACCCAGACCGCCGGATTCCTGGAGATGGACCCCCCTGGTCAACGCCAGTATCGGCAGGCCCTCAACGCCTACCTCTCGCCCGCCGCGGTCGCCCGCTGGACGCCCTTCGTCGCTGAGCTCACCCGCGCGACGCTGGATGAGAAAATCGAGACTGGGCGGATCGACTTCGTCGATGACCTGGCCAACATCGTGCCGGCGGTGTTGACGCTGGCCATGATGGGCCTGCCGCTGGCCGACTGGCCGATCTACTGCGAGCCCGCTCACGCCGGCGTCTACACCAAGCCAGACTCCCCTGACATGCCACGGGTGCTGGCGCAGAGCATGGAGATGTATCGGCGGCTGTACGCATCCCTGGAGGAAGTTCGCCGACAGCCTCGCCCGGGGCTGATCGACGCCCTGGTCAACGCCTCGATCGAGAATCAGACGCCCACGGATGAGGAATTGGCGAACGTACTGGGCCTGTTGATCGGTGGCGGCTTCGACACGACGACGGCGTTGACGGCGCACTCCTTGGAGTACTTGTCCGAACACCCCGAGGACCGGGCGCGCCTGTCCCGCGAGCGGGAGAGCTTGCTCGACTCCGCGACGGAGGAGTTCCTGCGGTTCTACACGCCAGCGCCGGGCGACGGGCGGACGATCAGCGCGGACTGCGCGATCGCCGGCACTGAGTTCCGGGAGGGGGACCGGCTCTGGCTTTCGTGGGCGATGGCCAACCGCGACCCAAAGGTGTTTCCCGACCCGAACACAATCGAACTCGAGCGCAAGAACAACCGGCACGCCAGCTTCGGGCTGGGTATCCACCGCTGCATCGGCTCGAACATGGCGCGGATGACGTTCAAGCAGATGCTGACCGCAGTGCTTGATCGGATGCCCGACTACGTGTGCGACCCGGCCGGCGCAGTGCACTACGACACGGTCGGGATCATCAACGGCATGAAGAAGCTGCCGGCCACGTTCACCCCGGGACCGCGACTCGGAGCGGGTTTCGAGGAGACGCTGGCCAGCCTGCAGCGAGCCTGCGATGAGCAGCGGCTAGCCGAGCCGGTGACGGTGCGCCGCCAAGCGGCTCGGATCGACGGCTGAGCGGGATCAGCCCGGCGGCGCCGGGGGCGGACTCAGACCGGACGGGGGGCCGGTCTGGCGGCACGCGGCCGCCGCGCCGGCGGCTTGCGAATGGCCGCCCGGATCAGGTCAAGCAGATCCTCCGTCGGAAAGCCGTCTGAATCGGAGCCCCCTTGGACGGTCATGGAGTGGTGGGCAACGACCATCGCCGAAAGCATCCGGGCCATCCACAGGGGGTCGCCGGCGCGAACCGAGCCGTCGGCTTGGCCGCGTTCGATCGCCTCGGCGTACATCGCGATACCGGTGTGGTAGGAGCCCATGTACTCAGCGAAGTCGGGAATCACCTCGAGGCCGGTCGAGTAGACCCGCATCGTAAGCCGCCCGTAGGCCGGATACTTGTGAAAGAACGCCATGTATGCGCTGGTCATGCGCAGCAGCTCATCGGCGCCGGTCTCGACGCCGCTTAAGGATGCTTCGATCGCATCGGTCAGTTCCGGGATCCGCCGTTGCATCACCCCGGCGAGAAGTTCGCGCTTGCTGCGGTAGTACGTGTAGACGGCGCCGACTGAGAAGTCGCTACCGGCGGCCACTTGGTCGAGGTTCGTTCCCTGATATCCCTGGTTTCCGAACAGCTCCTCGGCCGCGTCGAGCACCTGCTCACGGCCCATGTGCAGGCGGTCCAAGCGGCGCTGGTCGCGCAGCCGCAGCGGTGCCGCCGCGTCCTTGAGCGTGGGGTTGGCCGACCGCGGTCGCTTCGCCGGCGCGCGCCCGACCCGCTTAGCCGGCTGGGCTTCAACCTCGGCGTCCCGCGGCGACATGGCGCTCATCGACATGCCGCAATGCTACAGATCGGGTTGCCCTCAATTGAGCAGGGCGTGGCCTTCGCTCGACTGAGTGCGCGTTCAGCGTGACCGGTCAGGCTCGCTCTAGGCCGGGCGCCACGGTCAGACGTTGGCGATCGCGTTGCGGACCACGCTGAGCAACTCCGCTTTGGTGGCCAGCGGCTCAGCCTCGTAGCGCAGCGATCGGTCGAAGCTGGTCAAGGCCTGGACGACGGTTGCGACCCAGAGCGGTCGTCCCTCGCGGATCGTGCCCTCGCGCTGCCCCCGCTTGATGGCCCGGATGAACAGTTGGTTCCCGTCGTCCGCGCTCTGCCGAAACTCCGCGAAGTCAGCGCTGGGCTCGACCCCGGTCGCGTACACGCGCAGATGGAGCCGTCCGACCGAGGGATGTGCGGCGTAGTAGTCGAGGTAGTAACCACAGATGGCCAGGACCTCCTCCAGGCCCGGCCGCGGCTCGGCCAGGATCTCGAGGATGTCCTCGCGCATCTCGTCGTAGCGGCGCGCCATCACCGCGGACAGCAACCCGCTCTTGCCGCTGAACATCTTGTGCACCGCGCCGACGGAAAACTCGCTGCCCACGGCGACCTGCTCCAAGCTGGTCTGTTGGTAGCCGTTGTCGCCGAAGAGCCGCTCGGCCACGTCGAGCACCTGGGTCTGACTCATGCGCACCCGGTTGAGCCGACGCTGCTCTTTCAGACTGAGCGTCTCGGGGTCGACGTCAAGCGGCGAGGCGAACTTGCGGACGGACCCGGCCACCACCGCGGCATGCCCGGCCGTACTCGAGGGGCGCTC
Organism: Frankiales bacterium; assembly: GCA_025963265.1. Taxonomy (GTDB): domain Bacteria; phylum Actinomycetota; class Actinomycetes; order Mycobacteriales; family Jatrophihabitantaceae; genus Jatrophihabitans_A. The sequence goes on from JAOPUY010000557.1 coordinate 4,650, forward strand.
CGCGTTCACGTCGGCCGGCCTCCAGTCCGCTAGCTGTCTCAGGAAAACTCTGCTGGAAGGCCGCCCTCCGGGCTGTCGCGTCGCCTCCGCGCTGGCCGCGTGGAAGCTGGAAGCGACGACTCTTTATATGAATGGCCATTCACCGCAGAGCCTGAACCCTAGCAAGTCAGCCAACCGGACGCCAGCACGACGAGCCGGCGGCGGCCACTCACCTGGCCAGCACCGGCGCTCAGCGCGGCAGCGCGGTCCAGCCGGGGGCGAGGATGAGGGTCATGAGGGTGTCGACGAAGGCCTCGCGTCGGGTCGCGCCGCGGTCGTGGCCGACCAGTTTGGGCAATGCGGCGCGTTGGAACGCGTCGTTGATGAGCATCGACGCGATCACCTGGGGGTCGACGTCTGGGCGCACCTCGCCGGCGGCTTGCCGTTGTGCGAGGTAGCCGCCGATGGCGGCGATGCCGCGGTGCGGCCCGTAGTCGTTCTCGCGCATGAACGCGCCGAGCCGCTCCCGCAATTCGATGTCGGCCTGGGCCGCCATCAGCACCACCAGACCCGCCTCCAGGAACGTCTCGATGTTCTCTGAAGAGCTGAGGAGGACGGTGCGCAGATCCGGCGCCGGCTCGGTGAATTCGACGAAGTGCAGCGGGCCGAGGGTGTGCTGGAACGTCGCGGTCAACAGCCCGGGGCGGTCGATGAAGTGGTAGAAGATGCTGCCCTCGGACACGCCCGCGCGCTCGGCCACGGCCCGGGTTGTCAGCTTGGCGACCCCCTTCTCGCGCAACAGCTCGAGCGTGGCCCGCAGGATCTCCTCGCGCCCGCCCGAGGGCGGTCGTCCACGCGGGCGGGCCGAGACGGTCACCGGGACAGCTTAACCACTCCCCGATATTTATTGAGTTCTTACTCAGTATGTGCCACAGTTACCTGAGTCAGCACTCAATAAATGTCGCCCTGACCAAAGGC
>JAOPUY010000561.1 GCA_025963265.1 Frankiales bacterium
TCGAGCTTGACGGCGTCGCGGCGGCCTGTGTGTACAAGCCGGTCTCCGGCGAGCGGCCGTTGTGGGACTACCCCGATGGCACGTTGGCCGGCCGGGAGTACGCCACCTACCTCGTCGGCGCGGCCACCGGTTGGGAGCCGATCCCGCCCACCGTGCTGCGGGATGGCCCGATGGGGCCGGGGATGGTCCAGCTCTGGATCGCCGAGGACGAGGACTACGACATGATCGGGGCGATCAACTCCGGCGAGGTCGAGGCGCTGGCTCGGATGGCGGTCCTGGACGCCGTCGCCAACAACTCCGACCGCAAGGTCTCCCACCTCATCGCCACCTATTCGCCGGCCGGCGACCAGCAGATCTACGGCGTCGACCACGGCGTCAGCTTCGGCGTCGAGGACAAGCTTCGGACGGTCCTGTGGCAGTGGGCCGGCGTCGCGCTGAGCCCGGAGCACCTCGAGGTGCTCACCCGGCTCTCGGAGCAACTCGACGGCTCGCTCGGCGAGGAATTGGGCGAGCTGCTGACTCGCCGCGAGGTCCGCGCCACGCGCCGGCGGGTGCTCCGGTTGCTGACCACCGGCCTGTTTCCGCTGCCGCCCACCGACTGGCCCGCGGTGCCCTACCCGCCCTACTGATCACCGCACCCTGGCCCGCTAACGTGAGGCCATGCAGTCCTGGAGCGCACCTGAAGTCCCCACCCTGCCCGGCGTCGGGCGCCCGCTGCGCCTCTACGACACCGCGACCGACCAGGTGCGTGCGACCACGCCGGGCGACACCGCGCGCATCTACGTCTGCGGCATCACGCCCTACGACGCGACCCATCTCGGGCACGCCGCGACCTACCTGGCCTTCGACCTGGTGCAACGCATGTGGCTGGACGCCGGGCACCAGGTTCACTACGTGCAGAACGTCACCGACATCGACGACCCGTTGCTGGACCGGGCCGAGGCCACCGGCCAGGACTGGGTCGAGTTGGCGCAGCGGGAGACGGAGCTATTCCGGCAGGACATGACGGCCTTGCGGGTCCTGCCGCCGCGCGACTACGTCGGCGTCGTCGAGTCGATCGACGAGATCGCCGACGGCGTGGCCAAGTTGTTGGCCGACTCGAAGGCCTACCGGCTGGAGGAGGACATTTACGCCACGGTCGAGGGCAGCGGCAAGTTCGGCTACGAGTCGCGCTACACCGAGTCTGAGATGCTGGCCCTGTTCGCCGAGCGGGGCGGAGACCCCGACCGGCCCGGCAAGCGCGACCCGTTGGACGCGCTGCTCTGGCGCGGCCGCCGCGACGGCGAGCCGTCCTGGGAGTCGGTCGTCGGTCCCGGTCGCCCCGGCTGGCACATCGAATGCTCGGTGATCGCCCGTAGCCGGTTGGGCATGCAGATCGACGTTCAGGGCGGCGGCTCGGACCTGCGTTTCCCGCATCACGAGCACTCGGCCGCGCACGCCGAGGCGTTGACCGGGCAGTGGCCCTTCGCCAAGCACTACGCGCACGCCGGCATGATCGCGCTCGACGGCGAGAAGATGAGCAAATCCCGCGGCAACCTGGTCTTCGTGTCCAAGCTGCGGGCCGCGCGGGTCGACCCGATGGCGATTCGGCTGGCGCTGTTGGACGGTCACTACCGAGCCGACCGCGAGTGGACCGGCGGCCGGTTGCCGGCGGCCGAACGACGGCTGGAGAACTGGCGGACGGCGGTCACCGCCGACGCCGGCCCGCCCGCTGAGCCGGTGCTCGAGCTGGTCCGACAGCGGCTTACCGACGACCTGGACACCGAGGGCGCCATTGCGGCGGTCGACGACTGGGCCGCTGACTCCGCCGCCGGCCGGGGCGGCGCCGATCCGGCGGCGCCGGCCCTGATCCGCGACACCGTCGACGCGCTGCTCGGCATCGAGCTCTGAGACAAGCCTGACGCAGTTGGGATCGTGCTGGTAACATATTCCCAATGGAGGTCACCGTCGATTCTGTCGGGCGAATCTTGGTGCCCAAGCAGTTGCGTGACGCCCTCGGGCTCTCGGCCGGTTCGAAGGTCGACATCTCCTGGTACGGCGGGGGGCTGCAGCTGGTCCCATCCGGTCGCACCGCCCGCCTCGAGCGGGAAGATGGCGTGCTCGTGCTCGCCGGGGACGCCCCGCTCACCGATGAGGAGATGTTCCGACTCATCGACGAAGGTCGACGTTGACCCCGATCGCGCTGGACACGAGTGTCGCGATTCCACTGCTGCTGAAATCGCATTCTGCTCATCGCGAGGTGGTTCGCTGGTGGGGCGGCCGAGCGGTGGCGCTGAGCGGTCACGCGCTCGCCGAGACCTACTCGGTGCTCACTCGGCTCCCTGCTCCGTTGCGGGCCGAACCGGGCGACGTCGCCCGGTTGCTGGCCGACCGTTTTGACCCGCCGCTCACCCTGTCAGCGCAGGCCATGGGCGAGCTGCCCCGCACCTTGGCCGATCTCTCGGTCGCGGGCGGCGCGGTCTATGACGCGTTGGTCGCCCTCGCCGCCTTGGAGGCCGATTGCCTGCTCGCCACCCGAGACGCCCGCGCCAAGACGACCTACGACACGATC
>JAOPUY010000570.1 GCA_025963265.1 Frankiales bacterium
TCCAACCAACCGGCGCAAATGTACACCTCCGAGGTCGGCGCACCTCCCACGCCGTTAGGTCGCCCGCGGAGCCGAGCGCGGGTTTCCGCGCCGTTCCAAGGCATTTTTGAGTTTGAACAAGCCCTGCCGGACGCGTGATTTCACGGTGCCGATCGGCAGATTGAGCAGGTCGGCGATCTCGGCGTGGCTGTAGCCGCCGAGATGGGACAGGGTGACCGCCTGCCGTTGCGCGTCGGTCAGCTGCGCCATGGCCTCCCTGAGCCGGCGCACTTCCACCCGCTGCAAGACCTGGGCCTCGGCCGAGTCGGCCGGGCGGGCCAGCGACAGCCGGTGGTCTCGGTTCTCCGAGGCTTTGGACGACTCGTTGTGCCGCACTCGGTCCACCGCGCGGCGGTGCGCGATGGTCACCAACCAGGTGGTGACCGAGGACAAGTCGCCCCGATACGTCGCCGCTCGCTCCCAGGCTTGCAAGTACACCTCTTGGACGACCTCGTCGGCCTGGGCGTGGTCGTGCAGCACCCGGTCGACGGTGAGGAAGACCAGCCGCGAGGTGCGCTGATACAACTCGGCGAACGCCCGATCATCGATCTGGCCGGCGGTCAGCAGCGTTTTCAGCGAAGCGTCGGCCAGCTCGCATCGATCAGCCGCGACCTCGATCGAGTCCATGGCTGGGATTCGTCATCCCAGCCGTTTCGGATTTCCCCGGCGACGGGCTCAGGCCGACGGCCCTTCGCTTTCGATGAGCTCGGCCATCGCCTGGAGTTTCGGGGCGCAGGGCTCCCAGCTCGCGTGCTTGGATCTCATCTGGAAGCAGATATCGCTGTAGATCTGGTCAGCGGTGCAGCCGGCAAGGCGGGTGTGCGCTCCTTTGAGTAGCCGGCGGAGGTCCTCGGCCTGGTCCAGTGCCAGGTCTATCGCTGAGACTGCGTCGTTGCGGATTCGCGTTCTGTACATGGGGGACCTCGCGGTCATAGCCGTGCGGGGTGGGCGGTGGGCCCGATGGCGCTGGGTCGCTCGCGACGCGTCCTCATCGGAGATGCGTAGGCGCATGGCGGCGACTCCTCCACTGGGGGGAGGATCGGGGGCCACAGCCGTTTCCTGACTGGAGATCGTGCGAGGCCATTGATCCGAAAAGCCAGGCGAGTTGATCCAGGATCGGATACGGCCTCGGCGTGCGCCGGTTGGGCGCGAATTCAGGTCACCGTGAAATCAGCAGATACCCGACGGTAACACCCGGCGGGACGCCTGCATAGCGAAGCCGAAAGCGGCTGGGTTCGAGCTCCAGGTGGAAATCGGGAGACTTCGTCGTCAGCTGGCGAGCGCCAGCGACCCGGCCGGTGAGACGTTGCCGTTGGTGTCGACGGTGAAGAACGTCGCGGTGTAGGCGACGCCGGCCCCCAGCGCCGGGAGTGTAAAGCCGGAGCTGGCGCCGAGGTAGAGGAACCGGCCGCTCGCGGGGGTCGGAGCGGGCGTGCTGCCCTCGCTGAGCCGCACGAGGGTGTAGCGGTAGTCCTTAGCCGTCGGGTTCACCCAGCTCAGGCTGCGGGCCGCGCCGCTAGTGAGAAGGCGAACCCGGGCCACCGCTCCGGGACCGGTCATGTCTGATTCCACGCGCCACTTGACCTCGCCCGTCATCTTGTCGGCCGGCGCTTCGGTGCACCACTGGGTGAAGGCGATGTCGGCGTGCAGCAGCGCCCCGTCCGATCCGTAGACGACCTGCTTGACGTTTATCTGGCCGCTGGTCCCGCCACAGCCGCGACCCTCACCGTCGGCGTAGACCTCGTAGGCGTCAGTGGCCGGACCGGGCGCGGCCTGGTGGATTCCGGCGGTGACCCGCTGGCCGGTCGGCGCGCTGAACACCACGTGGATGGGCGTGATGGACTCGTCGTACGCGGCGGTCGGCGCGAAGCCCAGGACTTGGCCGCCGTTCGCAGACGCCGCCCCGTCCAATTGATAGGGGCCGTCCTTGTAGTCCCAGGTCCGGTTGAGGTCGACGTAGTCCGAGCCGGAGGTGATCTGCTCGTTCACCCCGACCGGCGCGTTGCCGTCCAGCTCGACGTGCGCGGCGGTTTCACCCATCGGGATAACCAGGATCGCTGCAGACGGTCCCGCGGCCAGCGGCCGGAAGGAGACCGTGACCCAGCAGGTTCCGTTGGCCGGCACCCGGGCTCGGGTGCAGGTGTCGCCGTGCAGCGTGAAGTCCTGCCGCCGATTGCCGGCGACGCTGAGCGCGCCTACCGTCTGGGCCCGTCCCGACGTGTTGCGAACCCGCTCCACCGCGTTGACGGCGATGCCGTCGACGGCCGACTGCGGGTATTGGATCGTGGTGGCGGAGTCGAGTTGACCGGCAGCCGCCGGTTCCCCGTAGCGGATTTCGCCGAAGAAGCCGTTTGAGGCCCGGGCCGGGCTGGTGCGGAAGACCAGGTCGAAGCGGGTCACCTTACCGGCGGAGTCGGCCGCCAGGTCGAGGATGTCGACGTCGGTGCCGACAACGTTCTGCACGGTGGAGCCGATCACGATCTCCAGCGCCGGGGTCGGCCCGGTTCCGCTGATGCCAGGGCCGACGTTCGGCAGGTCTCCAATGCCGAGCTTGTGGCCGGCCGCGGGGTAGAGATCGAAGAAGAAGTCCGCGTCGGGGTTGCTTGGCCCAGCCCCGACGGCGATCTGTGACGTCGACACGACCGGGACTCCCATCGCCGCGTCCTGGTAGTCGTAGGCGTGGGAGTAACTGCCGCCCGAGGTCGGCGCACCCCAGGTGCTGAACAGGCCGATGACCAAGGTGTTCGGCGACGTCGTGGTGACCGCGCCGGCGGGAGCGGCGGTCACGGGGCTGAGCCCGACGACGGCGGCTCCGAAGGCGGCAATCACAACGGTCACGACACCAGCCAGGACGGCGGCTGAAACCCCAGGAATCCTCAATTCGACGCCCCCGCGAAGAAACCCGCTGGCGACGTCCCCCGATTCGCGGCGCCCAACGGTTTTGTGATCATCCCCGGGAGCGACCGCGAAGTCCACCCTGCCGATCAGGTGAGGGTGGCCACGACTAGGTCTTCACCGCCGACCGGGCTGAGCCCGTCGCGACGGTCGGCGAAATATCGATTGTGCAGATCAGCCGAGGTGACTACTTGCACCGAGCCGAATTCGGCAGCACGCGCAAGGCTGGCGGCATCCTCGGGGGACAGCAGGCTCAGCCAGGGATGGCCGGATGCCGCCGCTCCCTCGGCGGCGGCCGCTAAGACGGGCCGCAGCTCGGCCGGCGCCATCTCGATGGGACGCGAGAAGCTGAAGACCAGCACCGAGCCAGCGGCAAGCCAGGCGGCCTGCTGCAGCGTCGCCAAGATCGCCTCGCGCGAGAGGTACATCGTCACGCCCAGCATCGACACCACGGTGGGGATCGCCGGATCGAGGCCGGCCCCAATTACCTGGTCGAGCCAGGACTCACCGGCTTCAAAGTCGACCGGCACCAAGCTCAGCCGCGACGGGTCAAGCAAGCCGAGCTCGCGAAGGCGGCTCCCCTTCCAGGCCTGGGTGGCCGGCGCATCGACCTCGAACACGTGCACACCGGTCTTGTCCCGCTGGGCGAAGGTGTCCTGACCGGCGCCCA
>JAOPUY010000315.1 GCA_025963265.1 Frankiales bacterium
GGATGACACCGAGCCGCGGTCGCACTCCTAGGGTGAACTCATGACCGACCACGTACTGACGCTGATGGCCGTGCACGCGCACCCCGACGACGAGGCGACTGGGACGGGCGGGGTGCTGGCCCGCTACGCGGCGGAGGGAATCCGCACGATCCTGGTGACCTGCACGGACGGGCGCTGCGGGGACGGGCCCGACGGCGTCAAGCCGGGGGAGCCCGGCCACGATCCGGCCGCGGTGGTGGCGACGCGTCGGGTCGAGCTCGAGGCAGCCTGCAAGGTGCTCGGCGTCAGCCAGCTCGAGCTGCTCGGCTACGCCGACAGCGGAATGATGGGCTGGCCCGACAACGACGCGCCCGGGGCCTTCTGGCGCACGCCGGTCGAGGAGTCGGCCGCTCGCGTGGCCGAGTTGATCCGGCGCCACCGGCCCGATGTCGTCGTCACCTACGACGAGAACGGCTTCTACGGGCACCCAGACCACATCATGGCCCACCGCGTGACCATGGCGGCGGTGGCCGCGGTCGCCGAGGCCGCCCCCGACGCCGCGCCCAAGAAGCTGTACTGGACGACGGTGCCGCGCTCGGCGATGGAGGAGATGGGTCGGGTGATGCGGGAACTCGGCGCGGACTGGGACGCGCCGGATCCGAGCGGCGAGGGCGGCCAGTCCGACAGCGCCCAGTCCGACAGCGGTCAAGCCGACAGTGCCCAGTCCGACAGCGACCAGCCGCCGATCGGGCTGCCCGACGAAGAGATCACCACCTGGGTCGACGTCAAGGCGTTCGGCCCCCAGAAGTTCGAAGCCCTGGCCGCACACGCCAGCCAGAGCGAGAACATCTTCTTCCTCAAGATGGGGCTGGAGCGGTTCACCGAGATGATGGGCGTCGAGACCTTCGTGCGGGTGCGCGACGACACCGACGCCGCGTTGCCGGAGGACGATCTCTTCGCTGGCCTGCGCTGAACTAGGCCGCTGGAAGAACTAGGCCGCCCGAAAAACTAGGCCCTCGGGAGAACTAGGTCGTCGGAACCTGCGCGCGAAACTCATCCGGACGCGCGGAGCTCGCCTGGGCCAACGCGGCGATGGTGTCGGCGACGCCGAAGTCCTTGCCGTAGACCGGAGTTCCGGGCTGCTGACGCCAGGACTCGGCCAACGTCCCGCCGTCGACCGGGTCGAAGCCGAGCTCGTCGATCAACGCGAAGACCTGCCGCTTGGCTGGTCCGTCCTCCCCGGCGATGGGAAGCGCGATGCGACCGGGCTCGCCACTGGCTTTGCCGTTCTCCAGCAGGTGCTTCCACCAGATGCCGTTGAACACTTTGAACACCCGCTCCGCCGGCAGGCCGAGGCGGTCGGCGACCCAGACGCTCTCCGGGATGCCCGACTCGATCTCGGCGATCAGGCCGTCGCGTTGCTGCGGGTAGTAGTTGTTGGTCTCGATGACCGGCGCCCCCGGCTTGGCCGCCGCGAGCAGATTCGGGGCCAGGTCCAGCACGTTCTTCTGCGGGATGCTGACGATGACCAGGTCGGCGTCGTCGGCCGCGTCGGCCGCCCAGACCGCGGTCGCGCCGGTTTCGGCGGCGAGATCGGCCAGCGTGATCGGGTCGCGCGAGTTCGACACCCGAATCTCATGGCCTAAGCCCGACAACGTCCGCGTCAACGTGCCGCCGATCTGGCCCGCTCCGATGATCCCGATCTTCATGTGCTCTCCTTGCGCTTGGCACTGCTGTGGGGGTTGGGTCTGTGGAGGTCAACCCCGCGCGGACCAGCCGCTATTCCGCGGCGCTCCTTGCGCGAGGCGGTGGCAGAGCGTAACTGTGTAGCTACTGATTGCTTACCTTGGCGAAAGTGGTGGCTATGCGCAGACCATTGGTGCCCGTCGCGGTTCTGCTGACGAGTGTGGTGACGGCGGCGCTCACGGTCGCGGCGACCCCGTGGCCGACCGACCACGGGAACAACCAGCGGAGCGGGTACTACCCCTCCGGCACAAAGTTCGGCCACCTGGCTCGCGCCTGGGGCAAGGGACTGGACGGCGCGGTTTACGGCTCGCCCATCGTGTTGGGCGGCTATCTGGTGGTGGCCACCGAGAACAACACGGTCTATGAGTTGAACGCCACGACCGGCGCCGTGCGCTGGAGCCGGCACCTCGCCACTCCCGCGCCCACCTCCAGCCTGGCCTGCAGCGGAAACATCTCGCCCAGCGGCATCACCGGGACGCCGGCCTTCGACGCCGCGACGAACCGCATCTTCGTCGTCACCAACTCCGTCAACGCCCAGTTCGGCGCCCACCACGAGATCTTCGGGCTCAACGCCACCACCGGAGCGACGGTGATGAACCGACGAGTGGCGGTGCCTGGCCAAGCCGAGAACGCCGAGCAGGAACGAGGCGCGCTGGCGGTGTCCGGCGGCAACGTCTACATCCCGTTCGGCGGCCTCAACGGCGACTGCGGGCAGTACAAGGGCGCCGTCGTCTCGTTGAAGACGAACGGCGCGCTCGGCGGCACCGCCTGGGTGACGCCCACCGCGCGCGAGGGCGGCATCTGGGCGCCCGGCGGGGCGGTGGTCGCCCGCGACGGCTCGGTCTACGTGGCCATCGGCAACGGGGCCTCGACCAGCGGAGCCTACGACGGTTCGGACTCGGTGACCCGGATCAGCCCGACCTCGACCCGGCTGGACTACTTCGCCCCGTCCACCTGGCCGAGCGACAACGCCTCCGACCTCGATCTTGGTTCGATGACCCCGGCGCTGACCGCCAACGGCTACATCCTGCAGGCTGGGAAGTCGGGGACTGCCTACGTCCTCAAGGCAGACCGCCTTGGCGGAGTCGGTGGTCAAGTCTCGACCGGCAACCTCTGCCGGGCCTTCGGGGTGTCCGCGGTGACTGGTTCGACGGTGTACCTGCCGTGCACGAACGGCATCACCCGGGTCGAGGTCACGGCTTCGGGCCAGTTCCGCAAGGTCTGGACCTTCGCTGGCGCGACCAGCTCGCCGGTGGCCGGCAACGGTGCGCTCTACGCGGTCGCGGGGTCGAACCTGCTGGCGATCAGCGGCGCGGGAAAGCAGTTGGGCAGCATCGCGCTCGGCTCCACGCCTAGCCGCTTCTCTACCCCGGCGTTGGAAGGCAGCAAGGTCTTCGTCGGGACTAACTCCGGGATCGTCGCGATGAGCGTCGGCTAGCGCTCAGAGCTCGACGGCGAAGATCTCCGCCTCGACGTCGGCCAGCTGCCCAGCCCCGCCCTGCTCGCCGGCAGTGGCCTCGCGCATCGCGGTCAGCCGAGCCTTGGACGGGAACAACGTGCCGCCCATGACGCAGCCGGCGGCGAACAACGCCGATCCGATCGCGAACGCCAGCACATAGCCGTGGGTGGCCGCGATCTTGCCGACCTCTGGCCCGCTGCCGTGGGAGGCGAGGTAGCTGGCCGTGGCCGAGGCGGTGAGGGTGCTCAGGACGGCCGTGCCGATCGACCCGCCGACTTGCTGCATCGTGCTGACCAGCGCGGCCGCGACGCCGGCGTCCTGTGGCCTGACCCCCGCGGTCGCAGTGTTCATCGAGGGCGCCATCACCATCCCCATGGCGAAGCCAAGCACGATCAGGGCCGGCAGCACACCGCCGACGTAGCTCGAGTCGGCGTGCAGCCGGCTCAGGTAGCCCAGGGCCAGGCAGCCCAGCAGCATGCCGGCGGTGATCACGACCCGCGGGCCGAACCGCGGCAGCGTCACCATGCTCGAGGTGTTCGAGCTGATCATGATGCAGGCGATCATCGGCAGGAAGGCCAGACCGGACGCGACCGGGCTGAAGCCCTTCACCAGTTGCAGGTAGAAGGTCAGGAACAGGAACACGCCGAACATCGCGACGCCGGCGATGCCGACCGCGACGTAGGCGACGGCCCGGGTGCGGTCCGCGATCACCCGCAGCGGCAGTAGCGGCACCTCGACCCGCTGCTCGGCCTTCACAAACGCGGCCAACAGCAGCACGCCGAGGACCAGCGAGGCGATGGTCGTCGGGGCGCTCCAGCCGGCTGACTCGGCGTGCGAGAAGCCGAAGACCAACCCGAACAGGCCGGCCGAGGCCAGGATCGCGCCGACGATGTCGACCCGCGGCCGGACGTCGGGACGCTCGTTCACCATGTAGGTCAGCGCGCCGGCGGCGGCGATCACCGCGAAGACCACGTTGACGTACATGGCCCACCGCCAGGACAGGTATTCGGTCAGGACGCCGCCGAGGATCAAGCCGACCGCCCCGCCGCCGACCGCCACCGAGCCGAACACGCCGAAGGCCCGGCCGCGGTCGCGCGGCTCGCGGAAGGTGGTCACCAGGGTGGACAAGGCCGCCGGGGCGAGCATGGCGCCAGCGAGTCCCTGCAACGCGCGGGCGGCGACCAGCACGCCGAAGGACGGCGCGGCGCCGCCGATGGCCGAGGCGAGCGCGAAGCCGGCCAGGCCGGCGATGAACGTCCGCTTACGGCCGAATAGGTCGCCGACCCGGCCGCCGAGCAGCAGGAAGCTGCCGAAGGCAAGTGCGTAGGCGGTGACGATCCATTGCCGTTGCGCGTCGGCGAAGCCGAGGTCGACCTGAGCCGAGGGCAGCGCGATGTTCACGATGGTCGCGTCCAGCACCACCATCAACTGCGCGATGGAGACGAAGACGAGGATCAGCCAGCGGTGATCGGAGGCGGATTCGGCCTTAGCTGAGCTGAGGTCGGCGGGATTGGCGTTAGTCATGTTGCTGGACACAGGATTCTCCAGAGCCCGCGGTGAGCCCGCGGTCGATCGTGGTGAGCAGGGAGACGAGCGTGGCCCGGGCGGGAGCGTCCAGGGCGCCGAAGATCTGATCGAAGATGACGTGCTTGGCCGCTTGCGCGCGTTCGAGGGCTTCGGCGCCAGTCGGGGTGATCGCCACCAGCCAGGCCCGGCGGTCGGCGGGATTGCTGGTGCGTTCAGCCAAGCCGTCGCGGGTGAGGGAGTCGACCGTGTCGGTGACCGACCGCGGCGCGAAACCGAGCCGCGCAGCCAGGGCGGACTGGTTCATCGGGCCGTCGGCGGCGAGTTCCATCAGCACCTTGGTGCGCGACAGCGACAAGCCGCTCGCGGTCATCGCCTCCTCGACCACGCGGTGCAGGCGCTTGTGCAGTTGCAGGTAGGTCTGGCCCACCTCGTAAGGGGAAACCTCAGGCACGTGGTTCCTGTCGGGATCAATCGGCGGCAGATGGTGATGCAGCTCTCAATGAAGAACCTCATCATGAGCTACCTCAGCATATCAGAGGCGCCGGTCCGCTGTCAGCGGTCGCTCAGATAGGCCAGCACGGCCAGCACCCGGCGGTTGTCGTCTTCGGACGGCGGCAGTCCGAGCCGGCTGAAGATGCTGTTCGTGTGCTTGGCGACGGCCTTCTCGGTGATGAACATTCGCGCGGCGATGGCCGCGTTCGAGCGTCCCTCGGCCATCAACTCCAGCGCCTCCCGCTCGCGGGGAGTCAGCCCGGCCAGCGGCTGATCGGCGACGCGTCGGCTCAGCAGTTGGGCGATGACCTCGGGATCCATCGCCGTGCCGCCACCGGCGACCTGCCGGACGGCCTCGATGAACTGCGCGACGTTGAAGACCCGGTCCTTGAGCAGGTAGCCGACTCCGCCCCGGCGATCGGCTAGCAACTCGCGGGCGTACAACTGCTCCACGTACTGCGACAGCACCAGCACCGGCAGTCCGGGGATCTCCCGCCGGGCGGCGATCGCGGCCCGCAATCCCTCGTCGGTGAAGGTCGGGGGCAACCGCACGTCCACCACGGCGACGTCGGGCCGATGCTCCAGCAAAGCCCGCGACAGCGACGGTCCGTTGTCCACCGCCTCGACCACATCGAAGTCGTGGGCCTCGAGCAACCTGATCAGCCCCTCGCGCAGCTGCGCGTGGTCCTCGGCTAGGACGACGCGCACGGCTACTCCATCGACAGCACCGTCGGGCCGCCGGTCGGGCTCGACACCTCCAGCCGGCCGTCGAAGGCCGACAGTCGCCGCGCAATCCCGCGCAGTCCGGTCCCGTTGGCGGGGTCGGCCCCGCCGAGCCCGTCGTCGCTGACGTGCACCAGCAGCCGCGCGTCTGGACGGCTGAGCTCGATGCGGGCCCGGGTCGCCGTGCTGTGCTTGATGACGTTGGTCAGGGCCTCGGCGACTGCGAAGTACGCGGCCGACTCGACCGGGGCCGGCAGCCGGCCGGACAACTCCGAGACCAGCTCCACCTCCAACGGGGTGGCCAGCACCAGGGCCTGCAGCGCGCCGACCAGGCCCCGGTCGGCGAGCACCGGCGGGTGAATGCCGCGCACCAGGTCGCGCAGCTCGGCTAGCGCCTGACTGTTGGCGGCCCGGGCCTCGGCCAGCAGCTGCCGAGCCTGGCTGGGGTCAGCCTCCAGCCGCTCCTCGGCCAGGCCCAGGCTCATGCCCAAGGAGACCAGCCGGGCCTGCGCGCCGTCGTGCAGGTCGCGCTCGATGCGGCGCAATTCCGCGGCCTGGGTGTCGACCGTCTCGGCCCGCGACTCGGTCAGGTCCTGCACCCGCTTGGCCAGTTCGGCCCGCTCGCTCGGCGCCAGCATTCCCCGGATCAGGTGCGCGTCGATCGTCAGCAGCACCGACCCCGGCAGAAACAGCAGCAGGTCGAACACGGTCTCGACGATGGCGCCGATTGAGAGCGCCAGGCCGACCGAGCTGTTGACCAGCAGCCAGCTCAGGTCCCGCCAAGTGGATGCGGCCCGCACCAGCGCGACTGGGCGGGCCACCAAGCCGCGCTCGTCCACCCGCAGGTAGGCCGACCGAATAGGCGCGCCCAGCAGCCACCCGGCGAGCCGTCGATGCTGATTGGCCAAGGCGCGCTGAGCCGGAACGCAGACCATGATCAGGGGCAACCCGACCCACACGACGATCAGCGCCAGCGAGACGACGCTGAGGATAAGCAGGGCCAAGCCGAGAGCGGCGTAGACAGTCAGCGCCAGGGCGCAGCCCACCCGCCGCACTCGCGCCCACACCTTGGCCAACACTCGTCCATCTTGGCGTATGGACCCGCGGTCGATGGTGGTCCTAACACCCCGGTCGTTCGGGTTCTGCGACCCGTGTTCTCTCGCCCGCGCGCTGGCAGCGTCACCGTCATGACCCAGCGCAGCAGAATCGACCGACCGAGCGACCGGAAAACCACCGTGCGGGTGGCGCGGTGGAGCGCCACCCACCCCGGCCGGGCGATTGCCGCCTGGCTGGCCCTCGTCCTGTGCTGTATCGCGCTCGGCCAGCTGGCCGGACTGCGGACGGTGACCGACCTGGACACCGGCGTCGGTCAGTCCGGGCGCGCCCAACGCGTGCTGCATGACGCCGGGTTGGCTGACCCGCAGACCGAGGACGTCCTGATCTCGCGGCTGGCCGTCTTCGGCGCCCCGGCGGCGCCGGCCGACGACTCCGGTCGCGCCGCGGCCGATGTCGCTCGTCGACTGCGGGCGTTGCCGGAGGTCGCCGCGGTCGGCGCGCCGGTGATCTCGCGCGACGGGGTCTCACTGCTCGTCCCGGTGACCATGAGCGGGGACCCCGAGACCGCCTCAGACCGGGTCGGCGCGCTGCTGGCCGCGACTCAGGCGACGCAGTCCGCCTTCCCGGCCCTGCGGGTCGAGCAGGTCGGCGGGGCGTCGCTGGACAAGGCGGTCAATGACCAGGTCGGAAAGGATCTGGGAGCGGCGGCTCTGTTCAGCCTGCCGGTGACCCTGGCCATCCTGTTAGTCGCCTTCGGTGCCATCATCGCTGCCGGGGTGCCGGTGCTGCTCGCGCTGTCCGCCGTCGGCTCGGCGATCGGGCTCTCGGCGCTCGCCTCCCACCTGGTGCCGGACTCGGGCACGACCTCCAGCGTCATCCTGCTCATCGGCATGGCCGTCGGGGTCGACTATTCGTTGTTCTACGTCAAGCGCGCGCGGGAGGAGCACGCCCGAGGCCGCAGTCGCCTCGACGCGATCGAGATCGCCGCCGAGACGTCGGGGCACTCGGTGATCGTCTCCGGCTGCGCGGTGATCGTCGCGATGCTGGGCTTGTTCCTGGCGCGAGACGCGGTGTTCTCCTCATTGGCGACCGGCTCGATCATCGTGGTCGCAATCGCGGTGCTCGGCTCGCTGACGGTGCTGCCGGCGACGTTGGCCAAGCTCGGAGGTCACCTCGACCGGCCGCGGGTGCCGGTGCTCTGGCGGCTCTCGGCCCAGCATGCGAGTCGGGAGCCGCGGCTGTGGTCGGTTCTGCTGCGGCCGTCGTTGAACCATCCCGGACGTACTTTGGCCATAGCGACGCTGGCCTTGCTCGCCTTGGCCGCGCCCGCGCTCGGCCTGCGGCTGCACTCGGACTCGCCCCAGTCGCTGCCCCGCTCGATTCCCGAGGTGCAGACCTTTCAACGGCTGACGGCGGCGTTCCCCGGTGAACAGGCCACCCAGACGGTGGTGGTGCGCGCCCCGGCGGCCGACGCGGCTCGCGTCACCACCGAGCTGAACGCGTTGCGGGTCCGGGCCGCGGCGGACCCGCTCTTCGCGACCGCCGACGGCGCCCCGTCCCCGGTGCGCGCCTCGGCCGACGGACAGGTCCACGAACTACGCCTCGACGCGCCCTTCGACGCCGAGTCGGCGTCCGCGCGCCGAGGTGTGGCCCTGCTGCGCGAGCAGCTCGCGCCGCAGACGGTGGGCACGGTCGCGGGCGCGCAGTGGGCAGTCGGCGGTGACACGGCGAGCAACCTCGACTACGACCGGCACTTGTCCTCGCGGATGCCGTGGGTGGTCGGCTTCGTCGTCTTCATGACGATGGTGATGATGGCGGTGATCTTCCGCTCCGTGGTGCTCGCCCTCACGACCGCGTTCGTGAACCTGCTCTCGGCCGGGGCCGCGTTCGGCGTACTGGTGCTGACCTTCCAGCACACTTGGGCCGAGGGCCTGCTCGACTTCCGCTCGACCGGGTCGGTGGTGACCTGGATTCCGCTCTTCACCTTCGCGGTCCTCTTCGGCCTGTCGATGGACTACCACGTGTTCGTGGTCTCCCGGATCCGCGAGCTAGCGGCCAGCGGCCTCGACACCCGCACGGCGGTGCGCTTGGGCATCACCCGCTCGGCCGGCACGGTGACGAGCGCCGCGGTGGTCATGGTCTCGGTTTTCGCGATCTTCGCCGGGCTGCACATGGTGGAGATGAAGGAGATCGGAGTCGGCCTGGCCGCGGCGGTGCTCATCGACGCGTTGGTGGTGCGCGCGGTCGTGCTGCCCGCGCTGATGACCCTGCTGGGTCGGGCGAACTGGTGGCCGGCCCGGCCGGGCCCGCGGCTCGGCGCGCACGGCCCGTCGGAGCCGGCCCAGGCCGGCCTCGCCTTCTCTCAGCGCTCGGCTTGACCTTCGGCCGCCGGCTCGAGCAGGCCGTCCCGCCGCGCGATCGCGCCGGCCTCGGCCCGACCTCCGGCGCCGAGTTTGGCCAGGATGTTGGAGACGTGCACGCTGACCGTCTTCTCGCTGATGTACAGCTCCTTGGCCGCCTGCCGGTTGGTCCGGCCTTGCTCGACCAGCCGGAGCACCTCGAGCTCCCGCTCG
>JAOPUY010000022.1 GCA_025963265.1 Frankiales bacterium
CCAGCAGTACAAGGTCAAGCACAGCCGGCACTCCGGCACCCGGATCGGCGACGCCCGCCAGGCGCTGCAGATGATGCACACCCTGGCCGCCGACTTCCAGGCCGAGGTCGCCGAGGTCGCCGAGCTCTGCCGGACCCCCGTCGCCGGCCAGCCCCTCACCCCGCTCCCTCACCCTGCTCGAGGGCAAGCGGGAGGCCCTGAACCGGTTCTATGGCCGCGACCTGCGGGTCGCGCCGTGGGCCGGCAGCCCATGGCGTCCTGCAAGCGGTCAACACCTGCGAGCACCACGAGGCCGGCGTCCGCGGCGCCAGCCGCGCAGACCGCAACATGCTCATGACCGTCACCGGCGGCTTCGGCGCGCTCGACCGCGCCAGCTGGGCGACCCTGCGCGCCGTCCTCGCCTGAGGCGGTCGTTTGGCTATGTCACGTCCCAGGCCGACCGGCCCCTCGATCCGCGGCGCCGGTGATGCCCACTGTGGTCGCCTGGTGGCCAGCCTCAGGATCCAGGCGGCCGGCGCACCGCGCACGGCGGCGTCGCATAGCGGAGCGGCATCTCGCTGGCTTTCTAGACGGATTCGGCGAGCCGCCGGCGGAGGGGACTGCCCGGTAACCGGAGCGCTGAGAGCGCCGTAGCATGCGCCTCGGTGGTCTCGCAAGCCTGGCCGACTGCGACACAACCAGGCTTGCGGTCGACGTCCCGCTGGTGATTACCTCGGTGTCCTCCCACAGAGAACTCATGTGGACACGAAGGGCGCTGAGGGTTAAGTTATGTCTAAACCTGCCGAGTATGATGGCGAGGTATTCGCGCACGGAGCTTGGGGCAGCGTCCTGGGATTAGGCCTCGACGATGGCTCCATCCCGTCTCGTGAATATTTCGACAGCCTCGTACCGCAAGCTCAAGCTCAGTTCGACGTGAGAGTCAGTCACCTGGCAACGAAGGGACGAATCCACAATGAACAGCAATTTCATCCTCTCGAGCACGACTCGCGCCCTCGTGTTTTCGAGATCAAACTCTCACCCGGGCCTGGCCACCGCTTTTACTGCGTG
Source organism: Frankiales bacterium (assembly GCA_025963265.1). Classification (GTDB taxonomy): domain Bacteria; phylum Actinomycetota; class Actinomycetes; order Mycobacteriales; family Jatrophihabitantaceae; genus Jatrophihabitans_A. Next base: position 1,048 of record JAOPUY010000022.1, read on the forward strand.
CAATCAGGCAGGGTCTGGGTCGTCACTCACGGTGGGGTGAAGCCGAAGAAAAAAGGCCTCTACACCGTAGAGATACAACGCTGCCACAGGCTCCTCACCGAATCACGAAAAGGCAACTCATGAAGTACGACCTACCGAACGCGGAGCGAGACCGCTACCTCGCCGAGGAGCGACTCATCTTCGAGTCCACAGAGCTCGTCGCTGAGAAGATGGCTGAGGTCGGGATGACCGGCCGCGATCTCGCGAAGGCCCTTGGCGTGTCCCCTGGCGAAATTAGTCAGCGGATGAGCGGAACCCGAAATCTCACTCTTAGATCCTTGGCTTCGATGCTTCACGCTTTGGGGGTGGAGGCTGAGGTGCGCGAGCGATCCTTAGCCAAGCCTAGTGAGCAGAATGGCGAGGCTCGTGCCACGGGCTCGGCGACGATCCCTGACCTGGCTGTGGGAACAGCCACGGTCATACCGTTTCGCGGCACTTTCGCGACGGTCGGTACTAGGCGCGCTGAGGCGCAAGCGGTATGAGCTCGTCGACAACCCCTCCGGACGACGTTGTCGACAGGGTCCGCGGCATTCTTGGTCAGGCGAAGCTTGGTGGTATCAACTATCTGGATCTCGGAGTGCGGAGGGTTCCAGATGTCGAGCCGACTCCGGCTGGGCAGGCCTTTCCTGTTTCGATGACGCTCGGCTTTCAGGTCTTACCCGCTGCGGTGATCTACCAACTGGGCGTCGAGATCAGCCGGCCAGACCTCGACGCCCACGTTGTCATGGCGATCATTTACACGATTCCGGACTCCACGGTGTTTGAAGACCCCGACGTCGTCCGCGTGTTCGGCGAAAAGGTAGCGATACCTGCGGCCTACCCCTTCGCCCGTGGAAAGATGAACGAGATCACCCAAGAAACGGGCGTCGCGCCTGTCATGTTGGACCTCCTAGACGTGTCGACGCTGAACTTCGCCTACCAGCCAGGGGTTGGTGCAGCTTTCGAAAGCACCGATAACGAGTAAGCCCTGTCAGGCGTCTAGCATTCGAACATGCGCTCGGATGCTCAGGGTGAGTGACTGCCGAACATCTGCGTGAACGGCCACCGCCTGACCCCGCCAAACGTCCTCGTCGGCTGGTCGCCATGCTCCTGCAACCCCGAGCGCACCGGACATCGGACGGTGACGTGCCAGATCTGCTGGGCGGTGTGGTTCAAGCCGCCGCACGAAGACGACCGTGGCAGCGGGGTGCATTGGAATAGCCCGGCCGCACCGGTCAGGGCCAGTCGATCGACTCGACGGTGCCATCGATGCGGTGGATGAACAGCTGTACTGCCTGGAACGAGGGCGCGATCTCACGTAGGTGGTTCACGGCGTTCTCAAGGTTGCTGTGCACGTCGAACTCCGTCACGCCGTGGCGGCACGCCCACCGTCCATCGGGGAACTCGATCGCTCTCAGGAACCACGCCACTCACGAAGCGTGCGGCTACGCCAGGCGTGCAGTAAGAGGCTAAGGTCCCGCGTCCCGCTCTGGCTCGGCATTGCCTTCGGCGAGAGCGCTGAAGATCTGGTTCGCGCAGCCGAGAGGCTAGCCGCGGTTTCGACGGTGGTCTCGCCGACGGGCAGATGGGTGAGGCCCTCCTCGCTGAGCTCGCCCGTCGGGTCGGCTTTGATCAGCGCGATGGCCGTTCGGAGGGTCTCCCCGGGTGTCCAGCGGTAAGGCTTGCGCCTGCCCCGTTTCTGCAGCGTCCTCTAGGCGTCGGTTCCGGGCGCGCTGGTGGACGACCAGGCAGAAGCCGCCCACGAACCCCGCGACCACAATCAGGGCTCCGACGATGAATGGGCGGAATCTGAGCTCGAGCGTGATACCGCCGGCGATCAGCG
>JAOPUY010000326.1 GCA_025963265.1 Frankiales bacterium
GGCGAGCGCACGCCGGCGTCCAGGTCGGCGATCAGCTCGGCGATCGGGCGGGCCTTGCCTAGATCGGTGTCGTACCAGGAGTTGAAGACCTGCAGGAAGATCCACTGCGTCCAGCGGTAGTACTCGACATCGGTGGTCGACACCGACCGCCGCGGGTCGTGGCCCAGCCCCATCCGGCGCAGCTGGCGGCGATAGGTGGCGATGTTCGCGTTCGTGGTGATGGCCGGGTGCGTGCCGGTCTGCACGGCGTACTGCTCGGCCGGCAGCCCGAAAGCGTCGAAGCCCATGGTGTGCAGCACGTTCTCACCGCGCATCCGCAGGTAGCGCGCGAAGACGTCGGTGCCGATGTAGCCCAGCGGATGGCCCACGTGCAGGCCGTCGCCGGACGGGTAGGGGAACATGTCCATCACGAACGCGTGCGGGCGCTGGGCGACCGCGGAGAAGCCGACCTCGAGCTCGCCGGTCGGGTTCGGCGCGTTGAAGGTGCCCCGCGCCTCCCACTCGTCCTGCCAGCGGAGTTCGATCTGCTCGGCCAGGGCCGCGGTGTAGCGGTAGGGGAACTCCGCCGCGTCGGCGGCGGGCGGGCTGGTCTGTTCGGCGCTAGTCACGCTCGATGTCCTTTTCTCGGTTCGACGACACGCTATCGGTCAGGCCTCGGCGTCGGCGGGTTCTTCCTCCGGGGCCAACAACGGGATCACCGGGCCGGGCGGTCCCGCGTTGTGCGCCCGCAGGTTCCAGCCCTGGCCGTCATCGCGGAGCTCGGTCCAGTGGCAGTTGGCCAGCGGACCCAGCACCGAGGGAGTCTGCGGCAGCCCGAGCATCGCGGCGGTCAGGCACATCGCGGTCGCGCCGTGGCTGACCAGCACCACCAGCTCGACCTCGGGCAGCGAGGCGACGAGGGCCATGGCCCGCTCGGCGACCTCGTGCCGGCTTTCGCCGCCGCGGCGGGTCACGTCGCGGCCGGCCAGCCAGTCGGCGAACTCGTCCGGGTAGCGGGCTCGGACCTCGTCGCGGGTCAGACCTTCCCAGTGGCCGAGGTTGCGCTCGCGCAGCCGCTTGTCGATGCCCAGCGGCAGCCCGGTCAGCGAGGCCACCTTGGCGGCGGTGTCTTGGGCGCGCTGCAGATCGGAGGAGACCAGGATGTCCGGCGACATCGCGGCGATCAGACCGGCGACTTGCATCGCTTGGGCCTGCCCGACCGAGTCCAGCGGCGGATCGGCTTGGCCCTGATAGCGGCTCTCCGCGTTCCAGGCGGTGCGGCCGTGTCGCAGGATGACGATGCGACGCCGCACTTACAGCCCGCTTCCGGACGCGCGGGTGCTCTGCGGATCGTTCGGCCCGCTCAGTCCGGCGGCGAGCTCGGAGTTGCCCTCGGCGTCGGCCTCGAACTCAATCAGCGGGCAGTCTTTCCACAGCCGCTCAAGGGAGTAGAAGACGCGCTCCTCAGCGTGCTGGACGTGCACGACGATCTCGGCGTAGTCCAGCAGCACCCAGCGGCCGTCTCGCTTGCCCTCGCGTCGCAGCGGCTTGACGCCGACCCGGCGCAGTTGCTCCTCGATCTCGTCGACGATGGCCTCGACCTGCCGCTCGTTGTTGCCGGTGACGATGACGAAGACGTCGGTGATCGCCAGCCGATCGCTGACATCGATGAGGACGATGTCAGTGCCAAGCTTGTCGGATGCGGCTTGTCCGGCGATTCGGGCCAGCCGGGCGGCGTTGTCAGTTGCGGTCACAATGGCTCAGGGTACCCGCCAGCCGGGCGGCGGCGCTTGCTCGCGCCGCCGTCCGGCCGGACCCGGTCTCAGTCGATGAGGCGGATGACGCCGTAGTCGTAGGCGTGCCGGCGGTACACCACGCTGGGCGAGCCGCTGTCGGCGTCGGCGAAGAGGTAGAAATCGTGGCCCACGAGCTCCATCTCGAACAGCGCCTGATCGATCGTCATCGGCTTGGCTGGATGCTCCTTCTCGCGCACCACGTGTCCGGGACCGTCCACAGATCCGAGCCCGGCGGAGTCGGCGTCGAAGTCCGCGCGCTCGGCCACCGCGATGGCAGCCGAGGTCTGCTCCAGCACGGCGGTGGTGGCCGCGGACACCGAGGTCGGCGAGTGCCGCCCGTGGTGCACCCGGCGCCGGTCGGCGGCTTGCCGGAACTTGCGTTCCAACCGCTCGGTGGCGATGTCGAGCGCCTTGTAGAAGTCATCGGCGCAGGCCTCGGCCCGCACGACCGGACCACGGACCCGGCAGGTGATCTCGACGTGCTGACAGACCTCGGACTGGCGGGGGTTCTTCTCATGCTGCAGTTCAACATCGGCACGGATTATTCGGTTGTCGTACCGCTCCACTCGAGCCAATTTCTCGGCGACGTGCTGGCGGTAGTGATCGGGGACCTCGACGTTCCGGCCCCTGACGACAATATCCATGCGACCTCCAGATGCTCGAAGGCACCAGCGACGTTCGTCTGCAGCGTCGGATTTTCGGATCGACTCGGCAGGCGGGCCGCGACTTGCGAGCGGTCCGTCAGCCGCGAGGCGATCGCGCTGGCACCTATCTCTGCTAGTCAGCCTCACGCTAGCCGCATCGCTGGCAGAAGCACAGCAGGTGTGGCAAAGACGCCGCGCTGCGCGGCGTGCCGGCCCGGCGGACGTCGGCGCACTGTGCGGGCGATCACCGCCGCGTGACTCACCTCCCAGCCGGCCGCGCGCAAGGCCCGCGCCGCCTCGCTCAAGGTGGCGCCGGTGGTGAGGACGTCATCGAGCAGGATCGCCCGCTGGTTGACGCCGGCGGGCGGCGCGGCCCTCATCTGGCCGGACAGATTCTCAAGTCGCTGCTCGGCCGTGAGCCCGACTGAATCCAGCACCGCCGCGTTTAGCCGGAGCACGCGGCGAGCCGGCAGGCTGCTCTGCTCGCTGACGGCCCGCGTGAGCCGCCAGACGTGGTCGCCGCCCCGCGCCGCGGCGACGCCGCGCCGGGACGGAATCGGCACCAGGACGGTCCGGGTCGGCGGCGGACCCCCGGCCTCGTCGGCCCACCAGCCGGCTTCGGTCAGGCATCGGGCCAGCGCCGGCGCCAGCCCACGCTGGCCGTGTTCCTTGTAGGCCAGCACGGCGCGACGTAGGCCGGCCGAGTAGTCACCGGCGGCGAACACGGTCAGTCCGGCCAGCGGCACTCGCACCGGAGCGAGCGTCGCTCGGCAATCGGCGCACCACACCTCCCCCGCCGAGCCACAGCCGACGCAGTGTTTCGGAAAGACCAGGTCGAGCAGGTCGCCCAGCGAGGAGCTAACCAAATGGCGACCAGCCCGGGCGATGACGGCATCAGCGAGTGAGTTCATGCCTCGAGTCTGGACGCGGCCGACCGCCGGGTGCGCCTCCGCGCGCGGTCTGTGGACGACGCGCGCAGCGGTGGACAAACAGCGCTGTCTGCTCAGCTGGCGTAGGCCGGGGCTGATCCGGTCGAGGCCTCTGAGCCGGCCGGTTGCTGCCAGGACCCGCCGAGCTGCTCCCAGATCGCCGGCCCGTCGGTCACCACGACCGTGGGTTGGCCCGGCGCCGCGGCGATCGAGAGCAGCCCGCGGGTGAGCCCGGTCGAGGACAGCGAGTTCAAGGCGTAGCCGTCGCACTGCACGGTCCAGACCTGGGGCACGCCGCCGTCGAGGGCGCCGATGAACAGCAGGTGGGTGGCGTCGCTCCAGGCCACGTCGGTGACCCTCAGTCCGGCCGGGGTGATCGCGGCCAGCGTGCCGATGGTGAAGCCTGCGCCGACCAGCACCACCGAACCCGCCCACAACGCCCCGCCACCGGAGGCCGATTGCAGCACGACGCCGATTCGGGCGCCGTCGGGGCTGAATTGCAGCGCCAGCACCCGCCCGCCGATCGGCCCGCCGGTGGAGACCAGGTGAGCCACCCGATCAGTTCCGACGCGGTAGATGCTGGACCCGACCCCGATCCAGACCTCATCGCTGCCCGGCCTGAACTCGGGACGGCTCAGCGGCCCCGGCGGCAAGGACACCGCGCTCAACGGCCCGCTGGCATCGCCCATCAGCAGGCTGTTGCCCGACAGCGCGGCCACCCGCAGGACGTTGCCCGGCGCGAGTCGCAGCGAGACCGAGCTCAGCTTGGCGCTGGCGTTGCCGACTGGGCCGGGCACCGCCTTGTTGGTGACACCGTCGACCAAACCGCCCGATCGCAGGTAGTAGAGCTTCGAGTTCACGATCGGCGCCTCCGGGTCGAAGCTCGGGAAGTCGCCCTTGGAGAAGGTGGCGGACCCGACATCGGGGACGTTGACCGGCTTGCCGGCGTCGCTCAGGCTGACCCGGCCGGAGAACACGATGGGACCGAAGGTGTAGGCGAGCTGGGCGGCGAGTTTGCGCAGCGTGGCGGCGTCGAGCTGGGCCGCCCCGGGAATGTCCAGGGCCACGTCTTGGTCGGAGACGGTGACCGTCGCCTTCCGCGTGACATCGGGCGGCGGGAGCGCGCTGGTGACCGACGGCGCGAGGTTCTGGCTCGGCCCGGCCAGCAGCTGGGCCAGCAGCCATTCGCCGAGTTCCTGCCCCTTCAGCGCGGAGTAGCGCAGGTCGGAGACCAGCCGAGGCTGCACCGAGCCCTTGTAGAGGAAGTAGATCGGTTGCGTGCTGTAGACGTCGTTGAACGTCGATTCGCCGATCAGCACGCCCGGATCGAGCGTGTCGATGCGCCAGGCGTTGTTCTCCCGCTTGAGGGTGAAGGTGCTCGACACCGGTTTGTTCGGGAGCTGGGGGGTGTAGACGCCGCTGGGGTCGACGCTGCCCACCTCCTCGCCGGTCACGCTGACCGCTTGTTCATCGCCCACGTCCTCTGGGTTCTGCGGCACCGGAGCATTGGCGCCGCCGAGGATCGTGACGGTGTTGTCCTGCCAGCGGCTGCCGGCGGCCGTCGTGAGGTACTGGCGGGCGCCGGAGTGGTGGGCGTCTGAGGAGGACGCCGCCGCGGCTAGGAAGCCGACCACGATGGCCCGCGAGTCGGCGCCGGCCACCGGACCCTGATCGACGATTCCACTGGTCGGCGAGTCTCCGGTCACCGGCCGAATCGTCTCCGGCCGTGAGGAGGACGGCACCCCCGAGCAGGCGGCGAGCAGCAGGCCCAGCCCGGCGAGGATGGCGACCAGCAGCGTGCGACCCGCGTGGCGTCTCGTCCGGGCGTGGGTATCGCGCCTCATGCTTGGACCTCGATCGGCGCCAACGGCAGCGGCGAGGACTCCAGCGTCCCCCGGGCCGTGCGGGGCAGGGTGAGGCGGAAGACCGCGCCTTTGCCCCGTTCGCCCCAGGCCTGCAGCCAGCCGCCGTGCAACCGGGCGTCCTCCAAGCTGATGGCCAGTCCCAAACCGGTCCCGCCGGTCAACCGGCTGCGGGAGGGATCAGCCCGCCAGAAGCGGTTGAACACCAGTCCGGCCTCCCCTGGCCGCAAACCGACCCCGCGGTCGCGGACCGAGATGGCGACGGCGTTCTCGTCCTCGCCGAGTCGGATCTCGATCGGCTGACCCTCGGAGTGGTCGAGCGCGTTGCCGAGCAAGTTGCGAAGGATCCGCTCGACCCGGCGCGCGTCGACCTCGGCCAGCACGGCCTCCGGCGGCAGATTCATCAGAATCTGGATGCCGTGGCGCTGCGCGACGGGCTGGCTGGCCGCCACCGCCCGCTC
>JAOPUY010000114.1 GCA_025963265.1 Frankiales bacterium
GCCAAATCCACCAGCGAGGGCGAACCCTCGGCGCGACCCTGGGTGATGACGGCCGCCGCCGTCGCCGCCGCGAGCTCGGTGCGGGCGAACGGCTCGGGCCCGGTCACCCCCTCGACCAGGCTCGATAGGTCGGCGCGGGTGATCGGACGATGCGGACGGTGGGGCTCGGACACCAGATCAGGATAGGCGGATCGGGATTGCGCCGAGGATTCACAGCGACTGGCATGGGTAACGGGCCGTCATCGCCTAAACTGGAGCGGACGTCGGTCCGATCCATGGCCCCCGGTCCCACATCAGCCGCCCAGAGCGGCCTTCCGCCGTGAGGCGACCTGGCGGGCCGGCGTCGTTTAACGTTGTGAGAGGTGCACAGTGCGCGGAACTACGGCGAACGCTGTGCCGCAGCGAGCAGCGGAATCTAGACCAGAATGGCGGCCGAGTCCGGTGACAGTGAAATCCGGTGAACATGCAGTCGGGTGACGGCTGGACGATCTGCGACGCGGGTCATCGGCATTGGGGCCTGTACGGCGCTGCCGGCCTGCTGTTGACCGACGGCGACCGCGTGCTGTTGCAGCACCGCGCCCCCTGGACCCACGAGGGTGACACCTGGGGCATCCCCGGCGGCGCCCGGGACGCGCATGAGACCGCCGTGCAGGCCGCGTTGCGCGAGGCCTCGGAAGAGGCGGGTTTGAGCGCCGAGGACATCGAGCCGCTCGGGCTGTTCATCGCCGACCACGGCGGCTGGTCCTACACGACGGTCGCGGCCCGTCCGCGGCGGCCGATCCAGCCCAAGGCGATCAACGCCGAGAGCGTGACCATCGAGTGGGTGCCGATCGCCGAGGTGCCCGAGCTCGCGCTGCACAACGGCTTCGCCCAAGCCTGGCCCCATCTGCAAGACATCCCCGAGCCGGTGCTGTTGGTGGTCGGACCGGACGCGCTCAGCGCGGAGCTCACCGCCGCGTTGGAAGGTGACGGGATCGCCGTCGCGCAACTGCCCGAGGGAGTCGGCTTCGGGTCGCTGCACCGGCTGTTGGTGCAAATCCGGGAGGCGCCGGACTCGGCCAGCGCGGCCAAGCTCGCCGCCGACGGCTCGGCCGGCTGGCAGACGGTGCTGGTGTTGGACCAGTCGCAAGCATCACAGTTGCACAGCTGACAGAGTCAGCACAGCTGGCCGCCAGGTTGGCCCAATGAGGCCGGGACACGCTTCCGCCCGTGAAGAAGCAGACCCTCATCCTCAACGCCGCCTTAGGTGTCGCGTTGCTGGCGATCGCCGCGGGCGCCTATGCCGTCGTCGGAAACCCCAGCAGCGCCACCACCGCCGCCGCGCGAACTTCGACCGTGACCACGGGCGACATCACGGCCAGCGTCTCGGCCAGCGGCAACCTGGCCAGCGGCGGCGACACCGCGGTCAGCGCGTCCAACTGCTCCGGCAAGGTCACCAGCGTCTCGGTGGCCCTCGGCGGCATCGTCGCCAAGGGAGCGCCCCTGGTCGCGATCGACCCGACCGACGCGAAGGAGGCCCTCACCACCGCCGAGACCAGCCTCGCCGCCGCGCAGGCCAGCGTCGCCTCGGCCGTTGAGAGCGCTCAGCAATCGCTCACCGCGGCCCAGCAGTCGCAGGCGCTGGACCTGTCTCAAGCCAACGCCTCGGTGACCAAGGCCGCCGCCGCGGTGACCGCCGATCAGGCGACGGTGGCCAGCACGCTGGCGACGCTGAACGCGACGTCGAAGACCTCGCCGACCTACAGCGACGCGCAGAGCAAGTACAACTCGGCCGTCTCCCAGCTGTCCCAGGACGAGAACTCCTTGAGCCAGGCCAAGTTCTCCCTGGCCTCGACGACGCTCAAGGACACGCAGTCGGTCAACCAGGCCCAGCTGCAGCTGAACCAGGCCGACTCCGCGACCAGCCAGAACGCCTCGAACGTGACGACGGCGACGCAGAATGTCACTAACGCGCAGGACAATCTGGCCAGCTGCACGTTGACCGCCCCGGTCGCCGGGCGGGTCACCGCGCTCAACGCGACGGTCGGAATCACCGCCGGCTCGTCCTCCGGCACCTCTTCTTCCACTACCAGCGGCTCAACCGGCGGCGCCAGCGGCGGCTCGAGCAGCGCGACGACCACGGCGACGACCAGCACCGGGTCGAGTTCGAGCTCCTCCTCCGCGGCCATCGTCACCATCTCCACCTTGTCGAAGATGGTGCTGTCGGCCTCCATCGCCGAAGCCGACATCGCCTCGATCAAGGTCGGCCAGACGGCCACCCTGACCTTTCCCGCGGTGACCACGTCGGCCGCCCCCAACGGCATCACGGCGACCGGCACGGTGACCGCGATCGCGCCGACCTCGACCGTGACCTCGAGCGTCGTCACCTACACGACGACGATCACGCTGGCCAACCCGCCGGCCACGGTTCGGCTGGGCCAGACGGCGACCGCGGTCATCGTCACCGCCAGCAAGACCAACGTGCTGCGGGTGCCGACGACGGCCATCACGACGACCGGCACCGCGCACACGGTCCGGGTCGTCAAGAACGGCGTCACCACCACGACGCCAATCCAGGTCGGCATCGCCGGCGGCGGCTTCACCGAGGTCACCTCCGGCCTCAGCGCCGGCGAGGAGCTCGCTCAGACGACCACGACGACCACGAGCGGCGGAACCACCGGCAGCTTCGGCGGGGCCAGCGGCATCGGCGGAACGGTCGGACGGCCATGAGCCGGCCGGTCATCGACCTCGACGGCGTCAGCAAGGTCTACGGCAGCGGCGAGGCCGAGGTCCGCGCGCTCGCCGGGGTGCACCTGCGGGTCGAGCGGGGCGACTACGTCGCGATCATGGGCGCCTCAGGCTCGGGCAAGTCGACGATGATGAACCTGATCGGCTGCCTGGACACCGCGACCCGCGGCCGCTACCGACTCGACGGCATCGACGTCGCCTCGCTGGCCGAGTCGCAGGTCGCCAAGATCCGCAACCGCAAGATCGGCTTCGTGTTCCAGAGCTTCAACCTGATCGCCCGCACGCCGGCGATCGACAACGTGGCGCTGCCGATGGCCTACGCCAAGGTCCGCGCGGCCGAGCGCAACCGGCGGGCGGCCGCCGCCCTCGGGTTGGTGGGGCTGGCCGATCGGATGGACCACCGTCCGAACGAGCTCTCCGGCGGCCAACAGCAACGGGTCGCCATCGCCCGCGCCATCGTCACCGAGCCGATCCTGTTGCTGGCCGATGAGCCGACCGGCGCGCTGGACAGCCGCTCGACCCATGAGGTGATGGCGTTGTTCGACGCCCTGAACTCGCGCGGCCGGACGCTGGTCATCATCACCCACGAGGAGGAAGTGGCCGCGCACGCCAAGCGAGTCGTCCACATGCGCGACGGGTCGGTGATCTCCGACGTCAGGCAAGGCGCGCTGACCGGACCGCCGCCGCTGGCGGCCGGGGCGCATCTGCAACTGGGCGCGGCGTCGTGATCGTCGGCGAGTCGATCGCCTTCGCGCTGCGCGGAGTGAGCGCAAACAAAATGCGTTCGGCCTTAACCACGCTGGGCATTCTCATCGGCGTCGCGGCGGTCATCATCCTGCTCTCGGTGGGCACCGGCTCCTCCGCCGCGGTCAAGAAATCGATCAGCAATCTCGGGACGAACACCCTGACGGTGTCGCGCTCGGCCAACGGCAACGGCCGCGCTGGCCAAGGCGGCGGCGGGGGCGGATTCGCTGGCGGCGGCGGCGGTTTCGCGGGCGGCGGCGGCGGTTTCGCTGGCGGCGGCGGCGGTTTCGCCGGTGGTGGCGGTGGCGGCTTCGGTGGTGGCGGGGGCGGCGGCGCGGCCGGCGGCGGCGCCGGTGGTGGTTCCGCGAGCTCGAACACCGGCAGCCGGATCCGCAACACCTATCTGACGATGGACGACGCGCTCGCGCTGACCGACCCCAATCAGGTGCCCGACGTCCTCGCGGTCGCGCCGGTCATCACCGCCACGAGTGTCACCGGGACGTACTCCGGCGTGAGCGAGACCGTCAGCTCCTTCATCGGCACCGCGGCCACCTATTTCGGGATCAACAACTACACCCTCGCGGCCGGCGGCTACTTCACCGATCAGGAGTACACCAGCCACGAGGACGTGGCGGTGCTCGGTTACACGATGGCGCAGGAGCTCTTCGGCGACACGGTCAGCGTGGCA
>JAOPUY010000132.1 GCA_025963265.1 Frankiales bacterium
GCGTCGCGCTGCACCGCGCTGCACCGCGCGGCATCGCGCGGCGTCGCGCAGCACCGCGCCGCGCATTTTCGTCCATATGGACGAGATCGTGGCGCTCCAGCTCCGCTGTGCTCGCAGAACCGTTCAGGTGGACGGAAATGCAGTCGTCGGAGCGTGGGGGTCCGCCAAGTTCGTCCAGGTGGACGGAAGTGCGGCTGTCGGAGCGTGGTGGGTCGCCAAGTTCGTCCAGGTGGACGGAAATGCAGTCGTCGGAGCGTGGTGGGTCGCCAAGTTCGTCCAGGTGGACGGAAATGCGGCTGTCGGAGCGTGGTGGGTCGCCAAATTCGTCCAGGTGGAGGAATTTGCGGAAGCGGAAGCCGAAGCGGAAGCGAAAGCGGACGTAGGCGAAAGCGGACGTGGACGCGTGGCGCGCGGGCGGAGCTCGGTGGCGAGGATCCGCGCGGGGTCAATGGACGGTCGTCAGCGCCGGCCAGCGGAGCGTCGTGGCGCCCCAGGTGAGTCCTCCGCCGAAGGCACTGAGCAGTACTCCCTGTCCGGCCTCGAGTCGGCCGTCCGCCGCGCACTCGTCCAGCAGCAGGGGAATCGAGGCCGCACTGGTGTTGCCGACGCGCGCGACATTCGAGAGCTGGCAGGTGGCCGGTAGCCCGACGCGCTCGAGCACCGACGTGAGTATCCGCGCATTCGCCTGGTGAGCGGCGAACCGGTCGACATCCCCCGGAAGCCATCGAGCCAACTCCATCGCGCGGCTGGCCGCCTCGGACATCCGCACGATCGCGTGCCGGAAAACCTCGGGCCCGGCCATCCGGAAGTACTCGTCATCGGGCTCGGACGGCTGACCGTTCGACCGTTGCCGAGCGCCGCCGCCGGGAATCTCGATGAGACGGTGATTTTCGCCGTCGCTGCCCAGCACCATCGGGCCGAGGGCGCCCAGTTCGTCGGGCCGACCCGCGCGAAGCACGACCGCGCCGGCAGCATCGCCGAAGATGACCGCCGTGCTCCGATCGACGGGATTGAGAATGGTGCTGTAAACATCGGCGCCGATGACCATCACTCGCTCGGCGGTGCCGGCCGCGATCAGCCCGGCGGCGGCCGAGAGCGCATAGACAAAGCCCGTGCACACTGCGGCGATGTCGAAGGCCGCGATGCCGGACAGTCCCAACCGCGCCGCGATATCGGGTGCGGTAGCCGGGCATGGGTAGTCCGGAGTGGTGGTAGCCAGAATGAGGGCGTCGACGTGATCATCGCCCGCCGACTTCAGGGCCCGCCGACCGGCTTCGACCGCCAAGTCGGAGGTGCTCTCACCGGTGGCGGCGTGGAACCGCTGCGAGATGCCAGTGCGCGTCCGAATCCACTCGTCGGAGGTGTCCAGGACCTGGGAGAGCTGATCGTTGGTCACCACTCGCTCCGGGAGCCAGGAGCCGATGCCGGTGAGCACCGCCGCCCGCGGACTAAGTGCCCGCGCGCCGCGGTCAACGCGGCGGGGGACTCCTCGCGAGGGCGGCCCTGGGTGTGATTCGTGAAGGTTCACCGAGCAGATCCCGTTCTTCTGACGTGGACTAGGCGGCGGCCAGCTGCAGCGTCGAGTGCAACCAACCTAGGTCGCGCGCGAGCGGGGCGACCGTCCGGACTCCGGGGATACAGGCTCGGGCGCAGCGGATCAGGCTGTCCCCCGCGCCGACCTCGATGAGGAGTTGATCGGCCGTGGCCGGCAGCCGCTGCAAGGTCTCCCGGAGGTAGACCGGTCGGAACACGCAGTCGGCCAGGGCCTCATGCAGGTCGTCGGCGTCGGTGTAGGCCCGGCGCCGGACAGCGGAGTACACGGTGGCCTGCAGCGGGCGTTGGGGCAACCCGCGTAGACCGGCGCGGAATCGATCAGCGACTGGCTTGAGCGAGGGATGGTGCGTCGCGTAGGGCAGCGGCAAACGCAACATGGTGGGCATTCCGGGTTCGGAGGCCCGGGCCATCAGCGCATCGATGGTGGCGGTGGAGCCGGCGAGGATGCTCTGACGAGGGGTGTTTGCCCCAGCCAGGACGAGATCATCGCGGTCCAACCGAGCGACGAGTTCCGCCACCCCGGACTCATCGGCTCGAACGACGACCATGGCGCCGACGAAGTCGGTCGTGCTGAAGGCGGTATTGAGCGCGCACACGGCTTGAGCTCCCTCAGCGACATCGAGCACTCGAGCGCACACCAGCGCCGCGATCTCCCCCATGCTCTGACTCACGATGGCCTGCGGCCGGACGCCGGCTAGGGACAGCAGCCGTTCAACAACGACCGCGGCGGCGTAGCTGGCTAGCTGGGGAACCCCGGCCCCGGCCTCGGTGCCGCTCACCTCGCCCAACAGAAGTGGGCGGACGGCCCCGAAGCCGTTCAGCGATCCGACTCGGTCCACGACGGCGAGGATGCAGTCGATCTCGGACTGTGCGACGCGGTCCTCGCGGTAGATGCCGACGAGCGCACCGGCTGGGTCATCTCCCTGTCCGGGAAAGAGGAAAACCGCTGCTGGGTGACGGTGATCGAGACGGCCGGTCATGGCATTCACCGTCCCTACAGCAGGCTGGCGGTCAAGCCGCCGTCGAGTGTCAACGCGGTGCCAGTTATCCAGGACGACTGCTCACTGGCTAGGAACACCGCGGCCCGCGCGACGTCGTCCGGCTGGCCGAACCGACCCTGGCGCTGGGCCATCATCGCGTCGAAGGATCCGCTCGGCAATTCCAGCAAACGATCGCAGTCGGGTCCGAGACCCTCGCCCATGTCGGTGCCCGCGGTCAGGCCCGGCACCAGGGCATTCACTCGTACGCCCTGCTCGCGCAGCTCCAAGGCCGCAGTCTTGGTGAGACTGAGGATTGCTGCCTTGGCTGCCGCATAGTGAGCCATCAGCGGAACTCCGTTGGTTCCGGCGACCGACGACATCATCACGATCGAGCCACCACCGGAGTCGATGATCGCCGGCGCCGCGTGCCGCAAACTGAGGAAGGCGCCATCGAGATTCACCGACATCAGATTGCGCCAGTCTCTGAACTCCATTGCTAATAAGGGTAAAGGCCGAAGGACGCCGGCATTGGCGACCATGATGTGCAAGGCACCGAAGCGTTCTACCGTCGTTGCGATCAGTGCTTGGATCTGGTCCTCGACGCGGACGTCGCATTCGACGCCGACCGCTCCCGGGATGGTCTTGGCTGCGAGGTCGGCGCCGGACTGGCTGGTGCTGGCGACGATCACCTGGGCACCCTCCTCGGCAAACGCCGAGGCCATAGCTAGACCCAATCCTCGGCTAGCTCCGGTGATGACCGCTACTTTGCTCGTCAGTGAATCAGGCATGGCAGATTACCCCATGTTCATAGGTGGTTTGATGGTCTAGCTAGGGGAGGACGAACGCCGGCGCCGTCGGCGGCTCATTAGGTCGCGGCTCCAGTAGAGCACCCAATCCCGAACGGATCCCTGCGTATCAGTTTTTGTCACCCCATAACCGATAAACGATCACCCCGTGGTCACCCCAGATCAGGACAAGGCGCCGCTCGCGAGATTGATGCCGGCTTGAAGCAGCCCGTCGCCAGTCGGCGCGTCTATCGGCACGTCGAACACGCTCGCCACTCGGGCCAGCAGAAAGTAATAGCCGGTCTGAACGACGAGCTCCACCAGTTGCTGATCGCTGTAGTGCTGTCGCGCGACCTCGAGTAGTCGACTACCCCGCGCCGGTGACTCGATAACGCCCACGACCAATCCGATCAGACTGCGCTGCGCGTCATCGAAGTCCGGCGAAGCCCAATGATGGGCGGCCAACGCTCCCCGTTGCGCGTCGGTGACCCCGACCGCTCGCGACAGCGGCTCGTGCTGAGCTGCCTCGTACTGCGAGTCGAGGCAGGCGGCGGCGGTGAGGATCGCTAGTTCCCGTTCGACGGAGGGCAATGAGCTGTGGGCAAACTGCGCGGCGCCTAGCGCGACCACCGGGATCGCGATCTCGGGCGAGCGGAGCAGCATCCGAAAGACGTTGATCAGGGCTCCAGCCCGTTCTACCTCCTGGAGCTTCTCGGGGAGTTCGGAGCCGGTGGCCGTGGGCAACTCGATTCGGACCATGAGTGAGGCTTTCTGCTAGTCGTGACTAGGGCCCCCGAAGACGACCGGAACCGGTCTGGAATTTCCTGAGACTGAGTATGCCGCTCGGTCATCGGAATAGGAGTCGAACGTGTTTCCCTCGGCTAAATAATGGATTTCGACTCCGGGGGCCCTCGGGGTGATCGGGAGGCGATCAGAGGTTGCGGGCCAGGTGAAATCGGGCGACGGCCGGCGGCGCCGCGTAGGAATGCTGCTGTACTGACTGCGGCGGCCACGATCGTGCCCACCGCCGCCCACTCACCGGTTACGGCAATTCCAGCTTGAGAGGACTCCCATGACGACACTCGTAGTCAAGCCCAAAACCCGCCTGCTCGGAGCGACCGAGCGCTACCTGTGGCTCAGCGATCAGAACAGTCCCAAACACTTTGTGGTGATAGCCAAGATCAGCGGCACGACCACGGCCACTGAGTGGGAGGCAGCGCTGCTTGGGTTGCAGGAGCGCCATCCCCTGTTACGGAGTGAGATTGAGCAGGATTCGACGGGGCGTCCCCGCTTCGTGACGGGCGGGCACGCGCCGATTCCGTTGCGCGTTATGCAACGTCACGACGACCGACAGGGGGAGGCCGAAGCCGAGCGTTTGCTGCGGGACCGCTTTCCAGCCACGGGCGGACCGATGCTGCGGGCGACGCTAGTCCACTCGCCCGGGGTCAGTGACATCATGTTGTGCGCCCATCACTCGATCGCCGACGGTGTGTGCATGGCTTCCCTGGTGCGAGATTGGGCGGCCATCACGGGCGGTGAGCTGATGGAACCGCTCGAGCTCAGTCCGCCGCACGACGAGGCCCTCGTCCGGCTCGCTGCGGCGGCACCCTTGGCGCCGGCAGCCGCACCGGCAGCTGCGCTCGGCGAGTCCGTGCTGCCCTGGAAGGACCGCAACGTCACCTGGGGTTCGCCGGAGCTCTCGATCACCAGTCGACGTCTGCCCGATGAGCTTGCCGGGCGACTGCTTGATCGAGCCCGCGCCGAGCGCACGACCATGCATGGCGCGCTCACCGCTGGACTGTTGCTCGCCGGTGCGCCCCACCGGCCCAAGTGGCGAGACCGACCGGTCCGCGTGATGTCGGCGGTCAACACGCGCCGTTTCACCGGGCTGGCCGACGATGAGCTCCTGCTATCTATCCTGTTTCCGCGGCTCAGTTATCGGTTGCCGGGCGCGGGCCAGCTGTGGGAGCTCGCCCGCCGCATCACCGACGATCTTCATTCGACCTTGACCGTGGGCCAGGCGGCGGACTCGGTGAGACTCTTAGGCGAGTTCGTCGAGGAAGCTACGGTCTCGCAGGTCGCCGATGCCGAACTTACCGCGAGTGCCAATGACCTGCTTGTCTCGAACCTCGGACGGCTCGCTTTCCGCTCCGACGCGGGCCGGCTGCGGATCGAGGCGATCTGGGGTCCGGCGGTTATCGTCGGCAATGAGGACGAGCAGATGGTCGGGGTCGCGACGCTGGAGGGCGCGATTCACCTTTTGCACACGAGTTATTCGCCGATACAAGGGCTACTAGCTGACTGCGAGCGCGTCCTGACCGACGCGGTACGCGGGACGGGCCGTCCGCCGACCGCTTTCGCTTCTGCCTCATGAGGTCGGGCCAAGGCAGGGGGATGCGCCAGGATTTAGCTGCTCTCGGAGCGGCCGGAGTCGCGGACTTGGGCTAGCCAGATCTGAGCATCGCGGAACTCGGCGTTGGTCCGTCCCGGCGCGATTTGCCCCTGCTCCCCGTCTCGCCGAGCGTAGGAACCCAGGTACCGCACGTCGGCGCAGACCCGGTGCAACGCAGCGACGGCCTCGCCGACCCGCTCCTCGTTGATGTGGCCCTCGCAGTCGATGGTGAAGCAGTACTGCCCGAGCCGGCCCTTGGTCGGACGAGACTCGATACGCGTCAAGTTGATGCTGCGGGTGCTGAACTCGGTCAGGATGTCGAGCAACGCCCCGGCGTGGTCCTCGCGCAGATACGTGACCAGCGTGGTGCGGTCGTTACCGGTTGGCGGCGGCGGAGTCATCGGACGGCTCAGCAGCACGAAGCGGGTGACGGCGCCGCGGTTGTCGGCGATGTCGTGGGCCAGCGTCTCGAGTCCAAACAGCTCCCCAGCCACCGGCGGCGCGACCGCCGCCTGGTACTCGCCGTGGCTCACCGCCTGCGCCCCGCCGGCCGTCGAACCGACCATGGCCACAGTGGCCGCGGGCAGGTTCGTCAGCAGGTAACGGCGGACCTGGGCCTCGGCGTGCGGGTGGGTCGCGATCGTCTTGACATCGGCCAGTGTGGTTCCCGCTCGTGCCAGCAGGTCGAAGACCACCGGTAGGAAGGTCTCGGCGGCGATGACCAGCGGGGAGCCCCCGGCCAACTCGTCCAAGGTCGCGGGCACCGCGCCCTCGACTGAGTTCTCCATCGGCACCACCGCCCCGTCGACCTCGCCTGCGCGCAGCGCGTCGATGGCTAGCGTGACCGTTCCATAGCCGACCAGGGTCGCGTTCGAGGCAGGCTGGTCGGCGACGATCGCTCGCGCGGCGGCGTGCGAGAAGGTCCCATCCGGGCCGAGGAATGCGTATCGCTGCGGCTTCAACGTCGAGTCAGACA
>JAOPUY010000143.1 GCA_025963265.1 Frankiales bacterium
ACGGCACACGGCCTTCGCTTCTTCGATCTGCATCAATGCCGGACCGGTGTTGCCGATCGGAAAGAACAGTTCCGGGTCCTCGTCGCGGCATACCGCGCGGTGACGCCAGTCCATGGGGGAGTTCTCCTAACGTGGCTGATTGCTGCGGATCATGGGATGGGGCGTGAACACGTTCTCAACTATCCGCAGCGCTTGTGAATTCTTTCACGAGCATGCGATTACGGCAAGGGCCCGACCGTCGCGCGGCGTTTCCGTCACACTGGACGCGGCGCGGCTTTGACTCAAAAGTCGAGCCCGCGCTGTCCTTGACCCCCAGCGTTGCCTACCCTCCGCGACCCTGCAAGTGCTTTCGGTTTCTTATTCTGGGAAATTGGGATATTCATTCTGCCCATAACCGGGCCATTCGGACGAGTGTCGAAGGTTCACTCGCGATAGCACACAGTAACCAAACACCATGACCGTTCGCTGCGAGCGAACCGTGCTGGTCGACACACTCGATCAGCGCTCACACCAGCACGGTCAGCGCGTCCCGGACGCCGGTGAAATGAACCACGTCGCGTTCGGGCAGCAAGTCGCCGTCGACCTGAAACGGCAGCGGCCGGCTGGAGCGCAACGTGAACCGGCTGAGATCGTGCCGGACCCGAGCTCCGAGCTCCTTCTCCTTGGTCGTGCCCCGCGCGATCCGAAGCAGGCCGAGGCCCACGCTGGGCAGCCCCAGGCGGGTGCGCACGTACAGGTCGAGGCCCTCATCGAAGGAGGCCCGCGGCGTCGGCGTCAACGGGCGGTTGCCGAGGAAGGTCCACGGGGTGCAGTTGGTGATCACCGCCATGGACAGCTTCGAGAGCACCTCGCCATCGGGGAAGGTGGCCTCGATCGTCGGATGGTGGCGGTCCTCGGCCAGGTAACGCCGCATCGTGGCCCGCACATACAGGGAATGGGTCGAGCGCTGTCCGCGCCGGCGGTGGGCTTCGACGTCGGCCACGACGGCCGCGTCCAGACCCAGGCCGGCGGAGAAGACGAACCACCGTTCATCGGCCCGCCCCAGGCTGATGCGTCGTCGCCGGCCGGTGGCCATCGCCTCGAGCAGCACCGACGCGGCCTCCACGGCGTCGTTCGGCAGGCCCAGGGCCCGGGCGAAGACATTGGTCGACCCCGCCGGCAACACGCCGAACGCGGGCACCCGCTCGTGCAGGCCGTCGGTCAGCAGGCCGTTCACGACCTCGTTGACCGTCCCGTCGCCGCCCAGGGCGATCACGACGTCGACGCCCTCCCGCATCGCCCGGCAGGCCAGCGCCGCCGCGTGGCCTCGATTGGCCGTCTCCTCGACTTCGAGCTTGGACACCGCGGCTAACGCGTGCACCACGACATCACGCTGGCGCGCGGTGGTGGCGGTCGCCCGCGGATTCGACACGACGAGGACTCGCATCCCACCGACTTTACTGTTTCTGAGCGAGGCCGCCGCCGGATCGCTCTGATCACGCCTCGAATACCCTGCTGAGGTGCCCGACAACGATGAGTCCGCCCAGACCGACCCGGTGCCGCGGGCGCTGGTGGTGGCGGCGGCGGTCATCCGCGTCGAGGCACTGGCGCTCGGCATCACCGCGGTGGTCCTCGTCGTGCTCAGCTTCACGCGGACCACTACCCGGCTGTGGGCGGCCCTGGCCATCGCAGCCTTCGCGCTGCTCGCCGCCGGCGTGCTGTGGATCTGTGCTCGGGGGCTGCTCGCGCTGCGCGCCTCAGCCAGCACGCCCGTGCTGCTGCTCGAGCTGCTGACGCTGCCGGTCACCTACTCGTTGGGCTTCCAGGCCGGCCGGCTGTGGATCGCGGTGCCCATCATGGCCGCGGCGCTCGTGGTCATCGGGCTGTTGTTGTCCGGCCCGGCTCGCCGCGCCCTGGACCGGTCCCCCTGACCGAGTTGCGCCCGGCGGTCGGACGGGTCAGCGGTCGGCGTCGGCGGCGGGGCTGACCGAGCTGTCGATGTTCCAACGCAAGATGGTCGGCACCGCGTGCTCGTGGCCCAGCGCGGACACCGCGCCGGTGCTGAGATACAGATGTTGGCCCTGGGCCACCGGCTCGCCCAGCCAGCGGGCGGTGACGCCGCGGCTCGCGTGCCCGTGGGAGAAGATCAAGACGGGCCCGCTCGCTTGGTACCCGCGGACCGAATCGAGCAGCCGGTCGAACCGGGCGGTCACCTCGGCCGCGCTCTCGCCGCCGGGCACGTGGCCGGTCCAGATCGTCCACCCCGGCGACCGCTCGTGGATCTGAGTCGAGGTCAAGCCCTCGTAGTCGCCGTAGTCCCACTCGGCGGCGTCCGGATCGACTCGTTGCACGGCGAAGCCAGCCAGCGCCGCGGTGTCCTGGGCCCGCCGGCGGGGCGAGCTGACCACGAGCGAGGGCGGGTGGCCGCCCAGCAGCCGACGGACGATCGGGCCCGCGGCCCGGGCCTGCGCCTGGCCGGTCTCGGTGAGCGGAACGTCGGTGCGGCCGGTGTGTTGGCCGCTCTTGCTCCACTCGGTCTCGCCGTGCCGGATCAGGATGATCGCGGGCACGCCCGGCGCGCTGGCGGATACGCCGCCGGCCGCGCTGGCCGCTTCGGACGGACTGGTGGCACGAGTCGAGGCCGACCCGGAGGACGGATCGGCCTCGACGGCGTGCGTGTCGGAGGTGCTCACGCGACGCTTGGAGTTGTTCTGGGCGTGACGCGGACGGTCAGGCCTTCTTGGTTTCCCAGAAGATCGTGTCGATCTCGGCGATCAGGTCGAGCAGCTTCTGGCCGTCGGCCGGGTCGACCGTGCCTTTGCCGCCCGCCGCGCCGGCGGCCT
>JAOPUY010000184.1 GCA_025963265.1 Frankiales bacterium
AGAGATTCTGCAAGGTGGCTGCGGAACGATGCAACCCTGCGGCGTCGCGCAGCACGCCGGCATCGGCCGACATATCGGCCTGCAGCTGAGAGAGAGTCGCGGCAGCCGAGACCCAGGCCCCCCGCACATCGACCCCGAGCTCGGGCAGCGGACCGCCGGGCTCCAGGCGGCCCAACACGTCGGCGGCGATCCGGCGGCCGAAGACCAGGCCCTCCAGCAAGGAGTTGGAGGCCAGCCGGTTAGCTCCGTGCACTCCGGTGCAGGCGGCCTCGCCGCAGGCATACAACCCCGCCGCGGACGTCCGCCCGTTCAAATCGGTCAAGATCCCGCCGGACGCGTAGTGGCTGGCCGGGGCGACCGGAATCAGCTCGGTCACCGGGTCGATCCCCAGCTCTCGCAGGGTCGCGAGGATGGTCGGGAAACGGGCCGCCCACTTCTCGGGTCCGAAATGCCGGGCGTCGAGCCACATGTGCTCAGCCCCGGTCTCCCGCATCCGGCGCAGGATCGCCTTGGCCACCACGTCGCGGGGAGCGAGATCGGCCAACTCGTGCTGTCCCAGCATGAAGCGCACGCCCTGGTCGTCGACTAGGAACGCGCCCTCGCCGCGGACCGCCTCGCTCACCAGCGGCTGCTGGCCCGAGGCCGCCCCGCCCAACCAGAGGACGGTCGGGTGGAACTGCACGAACTCGAGATCTCGCACGACCGCGCCCGCCCGCATTGCCGCCGCCACCCCGTCCCCGGTCGAAACCGGTGGATTGGTGGTGGCCGCGTACACCTGGCCGATGCCGCCGGTGGCCAGCACGATGGCCCGGGCCCGGACCGCGCCGACCCCGTCGCGTTGGCCCTCCCCCATCACGTGCAGAGTGACCGCGCCGACCCCGCCCTGGGCGGCCGGCAGCAGATCCAGCACCAGCGCATGCTCGATGACGTCGATCTGATGGGCGTTCTGGACGGCGGCGACCAGGGCCCGCTCGATCTCGGCGCCGGTCGCGTCGCCGCCGGCGTGCGCGATGCGGTCCTTGTGGTGACCGCCTTCCCGGGTCAGCGAGAGCTCGCCCGAGGACGACCGGTCGAAGTGGGTGCCCAAGTCGATCAGCTCGCGGACCGCGGTCGGGCCCTCGTCGACCAGCACTTGGACCGCCGCCCGATCGCAGAGGCCGACGCCGGCGATCAGGGTGTCCTGCAGATGTTCTTCCGGGGTGTCGTCGGGCCCGAGCGCCGCGGCGATGCCGCCCTGGGCCCACCGGGTCGAACCGGAGGACAGCACGTCCTTGGTCACGACCATCACGCGCAACCCGCTCGGGGCTCCGTCGGGGGAGCTCGCCCCGGCGATGCGCAGCGCGGTGGTCAGCCCGGCGATCCCGGAGCCGACCACCACCACGTCGGTCTCCCGGATCCAACCGGGCGCGGGGGCCAGCAGCCGCTGCGGGAGGTTCATGGCCGGAGCTCGATGGCGATGTTGTCGATCAGGCGGACGGAGCCCACTCGCGCCGCCACCAGCAGCCGCGCGGTTCCGGTCTTCGGCGGCGGACCCAGGTACTCGTCCCGCAGTTCCAGATATTCCACTTCGACTCCTTCGGCGTGCTCCAGCACAGCCTTGGCTGCGTTCAACGCGGTCTCAGCATCCCCGGCGGAGTGCTGGGCCGCGCGCAGGCCCGCGCTCAACGACAGCGCGCTCTGGCGCTGTCCAGCTGACAGGAACACGTTACGGCTGGACCGAGCCAGCCCGTCGGCGTCCCGGACGGTCGGCACCCCGCGGACCTCGATCCCAAAGCCGAGATCACGCACCATCCGCCGGATCAGCGCGAGCTGCTGATAATCCTTCTCCCCGAAGAACGCCAGGTCGGGGCCGATGGCGTGGAACAGCTTGGTCACCACGGTCAGCACGCCGTCAAAGTGACCGGGCCGGTTTGGGCCCTCCAGTTGGTCGGCCAGCGCGCCGGCGGTGACCCAGACCTCGACCGAGCCGTCGGGGTACAGCTGCTCGGTCGAGGGCAAGAACACCAGGTCGACGCCCAGTTCGGCGCACCGCGCGAGGTCGGCCGCGACCGGCCGCGGGTAGCGCTCGAGGTCCTCCGGACGGTCGAACTGCATGGGATTGACGAAGATGCTCACCGCGACGAGGTCGGCGCTGCCGCGCGCCGCGCCGATCAGCTCGCCGTGGCCGTCGTGCAGCGCTCCCATGGTGGGGACCAGGGCCAGCCGGGGCCGGTCGCCGGCCGGGGCGCCCAGCAGCTTCGCGCGCGCGGCGCCGAGCTCGGCCAGCGAGCGGGCGACGATCATCTCGCTCACTCAGCGACCGTCCTCTGCCTCGTCGATGACCTCGATCAGGGCTGCGCACTGCTCGTCGCTGAGCCGACCGGCGGCGTGCGCTCGCTGCATCGTCCGGATCGCCATCGCCAGATACGGGTTGAGGAACGGGGTCGCATGCAGGGCGGCGAGGTGGGCCCGGACCGTTTCGCTGTCGCCGCGGGAGACCGGCCCGGTGAGCGCGTCATCGCCGAGGATCAGCGCGTTGTCGAGCGAGGCCGACAACAGCGGGCTCAACAACCGTCGGGGGTTGTCCACCCCGGCCGAACGCAGGACGTCGGCCGAGTCGTTGACCAGCGTGACCAGGTGATTAGAGCCCATCGAGAGCGCCGCATGATAACGAGGACGGGCTGATTCAGGCACCCAAACCGGCTCGCCGCCGAGTTCTATGACCAAAGTCTCAGCTACCGGTCGGAACTCCTCGACGGCCGTCACGCCGAAGGCCGCGCCGTCTAGGCGCTGAAGGTCCTCCGCCCGTCCGGTGAAGGTCATCACCGGATGCAGAGCCATGCCGACCACGCCCGCCTCCGCGGCCGGCGCGAACACCGAGATGCCGTGCGCACCCGAGGTGTGCACCGCCAACTGGCCGGTCCGCCACGCGCCGGTGTTGGCCAAACCCCTTATGAGACCGAGCAATTGATCATCAGGCACGGTGATGAGCACCAGGTCGGCCAATGCGACGGCCTGATCAGCCGGCAGCAATTCGGCGTCCGGCAGCATCCGGCGAGCTCGCTGCACCGAGGAATCGCTGACGGCGGCCGCGGCCGCGACGAAGTGCCCCGCCCGGCCCAACGCCGCGCCGAGCACCGATCCGACTCGGCCCACGCCGAGCACCGCAACCCGCAAACGCGGGGCCCCCGAAGGATCGATCACGGTCGAAAGCCTATCCGGGCTGAGGCGAGCACTTATCCTGGCTGTGATGTAGGAGCCAACGGATGGTAACGGGGACGCAATATGCAAGAGACATTCTCTGAGCTAGTTTTCTCGGCTGTGAACGATCTTCAAGAGGAAGTGGCCAAAGCCGCCGACGGGGCCGAGGCCCACTCGACCGCTCCGGCGCTGCTGCTGCAGGCCCAGGCCGCCCTCGGCTCGCTATCCGCCAGCGCGGACGCCGCGACGGAGAGCGGTCGCAAGCCCTACCGGGTGCCGGTCGACTGGGGCGACAAGCTAGCCGAGCTGGCTTACGTCGTCTATCTGCTCGCCGATCAGACGGGCGTGGCGCTGGACGCCTCGGTGCGCAGCGTCTCGGCCCGAGTCAGCGCCGACGCCGCCCGTCGGCGCGCTGATCGGTCCGCCTCGGAAAACGAGCGCTGGCTCTAACCGCTAGCAGTATCGGCTCGCTCTAGCCGACGCCGGACTCAGTCGCCGGCGCCCTTCGGCGACCGGTCGGGGTGCTCTCAGCTGGGGTCTGCTCGCCGACCGCGCGACGCCGACCCGAGTAACGCGGGTCTTCCGGCTGCGGCTCGGGCGCCCGGCGCTTTCCTGAGCGCCGCCGCTCGGCCGCCTCGGGCCCGGATGGCCGGCCACGGTCGACCGCCTCCGAGATTTCGGCGGCCGAGGCCGCGGCCAGCTGCGTTGGCTCGTCCTTTTCCAGCAGATCGGCCACGTCCTCCGACAAGGGCGTCAGTCGAGGCAGACCGGCGAACGGGTCGCGGATGTACTCGGGAATCACCCGGACGGGTTCGACCGCCGACCGAGCCCGCACCGGTTGGGCGGGCGCCACGGGCGGTTGGGCGGGTGCCACGGGCGGTTGGGCCAGCGGCGGCGGGGTCGGCTGGACCGGGGGCACGGTCGGTACGGCCGACAGCGGCGGTTGGGCCGGCGGAACGATCGGTTGGACCGGCGGAGCGGTCGGTGGCACCGGAAAGGCCAGGATCGGGTTGGGCTCGATCACCTCGGCGTCGATGATCTCGTGCCGGCTCCCATTCCGTTCGACGCCGGTCTGAGGGCCACCGCCCGAGCTCGGCGGCGGCGAGACCGGCGCGGAGAGCTGAGACGACGCGGAGAGCTGAGACGACGCGGTCAGGGGCGGCTCTTTGGCGGTGCCAAGCCGTTTGATCTCGTTTTGCAGGGCCTCCAGATCGGAGGCGATGACGCGGGTGGTCTCGATCCGCTCCATCCGCAGTTGGCCGCCGAGCTTGTCCACGACCTCGGCCCGCAGCGAGGAGATCTCTTCGCGCAAGACGCCGATCTGGTCGCCCAGGACCTTCTCCATCTCACCCCGCAGTGCGAGCTCGAGCCGATAATCGGCCTCGCGCCGCGCCGCGGTCTCGCGAGCCAGCTGCAACTCGCCGAAACGGCGCAGCTCAAGTTCCTGGACCTCTTGCCCATCGAGGGCGGCCCGAGTTGCCTCGAGCTGCGCGGCCCGCAAGTCCGAGACCTGCAATCGGGCGGCGAGCAGCTCGGCCGCCTGCCGCTCGGCCGCGTCGGGGTCCTCGGCGCCGATCTGGGCGGCCGAGGCCGACGAACGACGCGAGCCGAACATGAGCGGCGCCGCGAGGAAGACCGCCCAAAGCCCCATGAGGACGCCAATTTGAATCAACTTCGCGCTCGCCGAGAAAACGACGAGGCAGACCGCGGCCACCCCTAGCCCGGCGGCCAGCACCATGGCCAGGATCCGCCAGAAGCCGTGACGGCTGCGGGCTGGTCTCCGGCGTGGCATGCAGGGCAGTCTATAGAGCCAATGTGTCGCAAGTCGTTGGTCGTCGAGGGTGAATTTTGGCGGGTTCGACGGCCCGGGCCCGACGCTCGTCCGCGGATTCCGGGCCGGTGGCGGCCGGGTCCAGCTGAGCGGGAGCGGCCTGAAGAATCAGTTAAGAGCGACCGGCGTTCGGGTCGATGCCGGACCGCTCGACCGCCAAGCCGGCCGCCGTGATCAACAGCGCCGCGACGAGCAACACCACGGCTATCCGGAGGTCGTGGCCAGCGGCCGGCGTCCGTCCGGCATCGGGAAGCACGGTGAGCAGCAGTCCCAGCACGGCGCCGGCGACACCGCTGCCGACCAGCGCGCTGGCCTTGCCCAACGCGACCGCGCGGGCGATGGCGAAGGCGGTCATCGGCCGGGCGTCGGGGACGTGTCGGACCGCGGCCCGGACCCGCCGGGCGACGACGAACTCGGCCGCGGCCAAGGCGATGATCGGCGCCGCCGGATACCACTGGAATTCCGGCAACGACTCATAGGCCAGCTTCAACAGAAAGTACGACAACACGGCTAGGACCAGGAAGGGGACCGCGAGATCGGTGATCGTGGTCCGACGGAGCATCATCGGCGGGACTCGGCCAGGCTCACGTCGGGCAGCAAGCGCACCGCGTCCACGTCAGGCTGGGGTAGGGCCTGCAGGAGCTCGAGCACTGTGCCGCGCCCGGGCAGGGTGGCCTCCGGATCGAGCGCCCACCACGGGACCAGCACGAAGGCGCGCTCGGCCGCGCGCGGATGCGGCAGGGTCAGCTCCGGGTCCTCGCTGATCACCTCGTCGACTGTGATGACGTCCACGTCGAGGGTCCGCGGACCCCAGCGGAGCTCACGAGTGCGTCCGGCGGCCTGCTCGCAGGCCTGGCTCCGCCGCAGCCAGTCCCACGGTCCGGCGGTCTCGTCCTCGACGATGAGCACCGCGTTCAGGAACTCCGTCTGGGCCACCGGACCCCAGGGCGGCGTCCGGAACACCGGCGAGACGCCGACCAACTGGTCGGAGAAGGCCTGGACGGCGGACCGCAGCGTGGCTAACGAGTCACCTACGTTGGAGCCGATCGACAGCACGGCCCGACTCACGGCCGCGGCCCGCTCGGCTCACCCGGCGGCTCATTCTGACGCTCGTCCCGGGTTCGCCGGATGGTGACAGCCACGTCGGTGAACTCCAGCGGGATCGGCGCCCGCGGCTTGTGCACGGTGACGGTGGCCGCGGCCACCCGAGGGTCGGCCAGGCAGACCTCGACCAGCCGCGCGGCCAGCTTCTCCAGCAAGTCGACGGGTTCACCGGAGATGACCGCGGCCAGGCCCTGCGCCAGCTCGCCGTAATGGACGGTGTCGTGCAGGTCATCGCTCGCGGCGGCGCGGCGGGTGTCGACCTCGCGCGCGACGTCGACCACGAAGTCCTGGCCCTCCCGACGCTCGAAATCGAAGACGCCGTGGTGACCGCGCACTTTCAGCCCAGACAGCGCGATGACGTCGGTCGCGCTCATCGCGCCGCCCGGATCGCCGCCGCGACCGCGGCCGCGTCCACCCCGGGGCGCACGTCGTGAACCCGCACCCCCCAGGCGCCGTTCAGCGCGGCGAAGGCGGTGAGCGCGGTGGTCGCGTCGCCCCGCTCGTCGGTCGGGCGAGGGGTGCCATCGGGATCAGCCAGCAGCCGGCCGAGGAACGACTTGCGCGAGGCGCCCAGCAACACGGGCAGCCCGAGGCCAGTCAACGCCTCCAGGTGGGCCAACAGGGCCCAGTTGTGCCCGGCCGTCTTGGCGAAGCCGAGCCCAGGGTCGATGACCAGTTGAGCGGCGTCGACGCCGGCGGCCAGCGCCTCGTCGATTCGGCTCAGCAGCTCGGCCCGGACGTCGGTGACGACGTCGTCGTAGTGGGCCAGGTCGGCCATTCGATCGGAGTGGCCGCGCCAATGCATGAGGATCCACGGGCAGCCGGCGTCGCGGACCACCCGGGCCATGTCGGGGTCGCCGAGGCCGCCGGACACGTCGTTGACGATGTGCGCGCCCGAGGCCAGGGCGAGCTCGGCGACAGCCGCGCGGTAGGTGTCGACGCTGATGGTGATTCCCTCCGCCGCCAGCCGCTCGATCACCGGCACGACCCGGCGGGCTTCCTCGCTGGCCGAGACCCGCTGCGCCCCCGGCCGCGTCGACTCGCCGCCGACGTCGATCAGGTCGGCCCCCTCGGCTGTCATCTCCCGCGCGTGGTCAAGGGCAGCGTCCAGATCGGCGTAACGCCCGCCGTCGGAGAACGAGTCCGGCGTGACGTTGAGGACGCCCATGACCACGATCCGGTCCGAGCGAGTGGGCAGAGCAGGCACCGTGGCCAACCGTCCTATTTTCCCAGGATCAGGCTGAGCGCTTCCGCCCGAGTTCGCGGGTCGTCCTTGAAGATGCCGCGCACGGCCGAGGTCATCGTCGTCGTCCCCGGCTTGCGGACTCCGCGCATCGCCATGCACAGGTGCTCGGCCTGGACGACCACGATCACCCCGATCGGCTCGAGGCGCCGCATGACGGCGTCGGCGACCTGCGAGGTGAGCCGCTCCTGGACCTGAGGGCGCTTGGCGTAGCCGTCCACCACGCGGGCCAGCTTCGACAGACCGGTGATCCGGCCCGACGCTCCGGGGATGTAGCCCACGGCCGCCGTCCCGTGCCAGGGCACCAAGTGATGCTCGCACGTCGAGTACAGCGGGATGTCCTTGACTAGGACGAGCTCGTCGTGACGCTCGTCAAAGGTTGTCTGCAGGACCTCGTCTGGGTCCATGTGCAATCCCGCGAAGATCTCCTCGTAGGACCGGGCGACCCGGGCCGGAGTCTCACGCAGGCCCTCTCGATCTGGATTCTCACCCACGGCGATCAACAATTCTCGGACGGCGGCTTCTGCCCTTGCCGTGTCGACACCACTCATCTCAGCGATTGTCACCATTCGGTTGTTCGCCCGGCTCGGGCGGGTGTCCAGGCACGGGCGGCAGCACTTGAGTTGGTGGGTCACTAGGCGGCGGGTAGTCCGGCGGACTGTAGTCCGTCGGCGGGTACTGCGACGTCGGGTAGTCCGTCGGCGGATATTGCGACGTCGGGTACTCCGGCGGCTGATAGTGCGGTGGCGGCTGGTAAGCCGGCGGCTGGTACTGACCAGGGGCCGACGATCCGGCCGGTGGCTGGTACTGACCGGGGGCCTGATAAGCCGGTGGTGGCTGGTACTGACCAGGCGCCGGGTAGCCCGGCGGGGGCGGCGAGTACTGGCCGGGCGCGGCCGGGTAATTGGGCGTGGCCGGGTACGGCGGCGGCGGGGCGGGCGGGTACGGACGGCCGCCGGGCATCGTCGCCGAGTCCGGATCCAGACCCGGCGCGCCATAGCCGTTGGCGCTCGAGCCGTTGGAACCGTTGGCGTTGACGCCCCCGGCGTAGCCGTTCGCGCTGACCCCGTTCACAACGTGCTTGGAAAGGTCAGGCTTGGACAGGTCGGGCCGGACGGTCGCCGGGATCTCGATGGGCGGACGGTCCGACGGCGTCCGCTTGCCGAAGCCGCTGAAGGTGCTGTGCGGCGGGCGCTTGTGCACCGGAGCCAGGATTCGCTCCAGGTCCTCCTTGACCAGGGTCTCGCGCTCAGCGAGCTCCAGGACGAGTGTGTCGAGCACGTCGCGGTACTGGACCAGGATCTCCCAGGCCTCATCGTGCGCAGCCTCGATCAGGCCGCGCACCTCCTCGTCGATCCAGGAGGCGATCTCCTCGGAGTAGTCGCGCTGGTGGCCGTAGTCGCGGCCCATGAACGGCTCAGCGTCGGAGGTGCCGTACTTGACCGCGCCGAGTTTGGAGCTCATGCCGTACTCGGTGACCATGGCCCGCGCGAGCGAAGTCGCCTTCTCAATGTCGTTGGAGGCGCCCGTGGTCGGCTCGTGGAACACGAGCTCCTCGGCCGCGCGCCCGCCGAGGGCGTAGACGAGCTGGTCGAGAATCTCGGCCCGAGTCTGGGTGTAGCGATCCTCCAGCGGCAGCACCAGGGTGTGGCCCAGCGAGCGTCCCCGCGGCAGGATGGTGACCTTGTGCACGGGGTCGAGGTTGGGCATGGCCCAGGCGGCGAGCGCGTGGCCCCCCTCGTGGTAGGCGGTGACCCGCTTTTCTTTGTCGCTCATGGCGCGGGTCTTGCGCTCCGGGCCGGCGATGACCCGGTCGATCGCCTCTTCCAGGGCCTTGGTGGTGATGAGTCGGCCGTTGGTGCGAGCGGTGAGCAGCGCCGCCTCGTTGATGACGTTGGCCAGGTCAGCGCCGGTGAAGCCCGGGGTGCGCCGGGCGATGGTGTCCAGGTCGACCTCGGGATCGAACGGCTTGCCCTTGGCGTGCACGGCCAGCACGGCCCGACGGCCGATGATGTCCGGCGCGCCGACCGCGATCTGGCGGTCGAAGAGGCCCGGACGCAGCAGCGCCGGGTCCAGGATGTCGGGCCGGTTGGTGGCCGCGATCAAGATGACGGTGCCCTTGACGTCGAAGCCGTCCATCTCGACCAGCAACTGGTTGAGGGTCTGCTCGCGCTCGTCGTGGCCGCCGCCCATGCCGGCGCCGCGGTGGCGCCCGACCGCGTCGATCTCGTCGACGAAGACGATGGCCGGGGCGTTGGCCTTGGCCTGCTCGAACAGGTCGCGGACCCGGGAGGCGCCGACACCGACGAACATCTCGACGAAGTCCGAACCGGAGATCGAGTAGAACGGCACGCCGGCCTCACCGGCGACCGCGCGTGCGAGCAGGGTCGTGCCGGTTCCGGGCGGGCCGTAGAGCAGCACGCCCTTGGGAATCTTGGCCCAGATGGCCTGGTAGCGCGCCGGGTTGGCCAGGAAGTCCTTGATCTCCTGAAGTTCCTCGATCGCCTCGTCGGCGCCGGCCACATCGGCGAAGGTGGTCTTGGGCGTGTCCTTGCTGACCAGCTTGGCCTTGCTGCGGCCGAAGCTCATCACCTTCGAGCCGCCGCCCTGCAGGTTCGACATCACGAAGAACAGCACGCCGACGATCAGCAGGATCGGCAGGAAGTTGAACAAGACCGAGACCAGGACGCTCTCGTGGCTGATCTTGGTCGTCAGACCGCCGGGGCCGACGTGAGCCCGGACCTCGTTGAAGATCGACGCGCTGGTGTTGTCCGGGTAGGACGTGGTGATCTTCGTGGTGCCCTCGAAGGGCTTGTCGAGCACCAGGTCAAGGGTGTCTTCCTTGTCGTGGATGACCGCGCTCTTGACGTTGCCGGAGTCGACTTGGGACAAGGCCTGCGTGGTGTTGACCGTCTTGTAGTCAGAGCCGCTCTTGAGCAGGGTCGGCACGATCACGACGAGGAGCACCGCGAGCGCGATCCACAGCAGTGGAGAGCGTACGAGTCGCTTACGATCCATAATGCGTCCGCCGGGTCAGGTGACTGACCTGGCGTTTCCTCCTGATCGATGCCGAGAAATGCTGGTTCGGACGGTACACGGGGCGGCCGGGTGGAGCGCTTACAGGCATTTCAACGGTACGCAGGTGCCGGTAGTTCCGTCCCAGCGGTTTAACCGCCGTACACCGACGGTCGCAATCGGCCGATATAGGGCAGATCGCGATAACGCTCGGCGTAGTCCAGGCCGTAGCCGACGACGAATTCGTTCGGGATCTCAAAGCCGACGTACTTGACCGGCACCGCCACTTTCACCGCGTCCGGCTTGCGGAGCAACGCGACGACCTCGACCGAGGCCGGGTTTCGGGCCTGCAGGTTCTTGAGCAGCCAGGACAAGGTCAGCCCGGAGTCGATGATGTCTTCCACGATGAGGATGTCGCGGCCGGTCACGTCGCGGTCGAGGTCCTTCAGAATGCGCACCACCCCGGAGGACGTGGTCGAGGAGCCGTAGGAGCTGCAGGCCATGAATTCCATCGCCGAGGGCCGGTTGAGCGCGCGGGCCAAGTCGGACATGAACATCACCGCGCCTTTGAGCACGCCCACCAGCAGCGGTTCGCGGTCAGCGTAATCGGCGTCGATCCGCGCGGCGAGCTCATCGATCTTGGTCCGGATCTGCTCCGCCGAGATCAGCGTCTCTTCGATGTCGTCGTCTAG
>JAOPUY010000189.1 GCA_025963265.1 Frankiales bacterium
GGCCCCGACCGCGGCCCCGGCCGCCCTTCTTGCCGTCGTCGGCGCCGCCGTCGTCCGGATCCTCCTCGACGGCGTCGGCCATCCCGACGACCTCGTCATCGACGATGATCGGCGGGCCGGCGATCCAGTAGGGCGAGAGCGCGTCGCGCCAGGGGTCGGCGCCGGCGCCTTCCTTCCACCAGGGCGACGCGGTGGCCGGGCCCGCCGCCGGCAGTCGGGTGCCCGGCGCGGGATCGAAGGGCTGGTTGCCGCTGCCGCCGAAGGTCTCGGCGTACTCGACGGGCACCGCCGGTGGCGGCGAGGGATGGGTGGGGGGCAGCCGGTCCCCGACGCTGGGCGCGAAGGACGGCGGCTCAGCGGCCGGGTCGGCGCCGTTGCGCGGGCGGCCGAAGACCTGCTGCTCGTCCGGGGAGGCTGGCGGACGCGGCGGGGCTGAGCCGAGCTGCTCGGTGACTGGTCGCGCCGCGAAGGAGCCGTGCGCGTCGTCGGGCCGTTGGAAGGCAGAGCCGTCGTCTTGCTCGCTCACTAACCCTCCGGACTCGGTCTCGACTCGCGCGTTGGACTCAGCTTACGGAGCGGGTGGGCCCACCTCGTCGAGGACGACGGTCAGCGCGCTCGTCGGCGGCACTGCGGTCGGCGAGCTCACCCGCATCACCGGTTGAGCCGACCCGGATTGCGCCAGCGCATGGCTGACCAGCGCGGCCTGAGCTCCGGTCGCGGCTCCGGCGCCGGTCGTCCCGACGCCGGCCAGCGAGGACACCTGGCCGCCGATGGTGCCGGCGGCGACCACCGCGGCCGCGGAGGCGATCAAGCTGACCGGCAGGACGCCGCGGCGAAACCCCAGCCCGACCCGCGGACTGGGGGCTGGCGGCAGGGCCGTTCGGTGGTGGGCGTCGTCGTCGGACGTGCCCTTGTCCGTGCCGCCGTCGGCGGGACGGTCGGCATCGCGGGAGGCATCCGAGGACGCACCGTGGGCGGCCGCGTGGCGCTGCCGGGACGCCGCCGCCCGCTTGTTCTCGGGGCGATAGGCGACGAACACCGGCACGCCGTCGTCATCGAGGGCCGTCGGCAGGCCACCCGAGGAGGGCGGCGGCAGCGGCGTGGACATCGGCAGTCCGGCCAGCCGAGCCAGCAGGCCCGAGGGCAGCGACGGCGCGGTGGCCGACCGCAGCATCATCGCGGCCTCGCGCTGACCGCGGACGGCGGCCGCGCATTCCTGGCACTCGGCGCAGTGACGACGCGCGCGAGCCGCAGCTGAAGTCGACAACACGCCGTCCGCGAAAGCAGCCACCGCATCTTCGGAAAGATGCGGGAGGCCGAAGACGCTAGGCATAGACATCGGCTAGCTCACTCCCACGCCCTGCACGTCGGCCTCGACGTGGGTGCTCACGTCAGAGCCGTACTCGATGGGCCGAACGCCCGGGGCCCGGTGGGCCAGAGCCTCGCGCAGCAGCACCCGACCGCGGTGGATCCGCGACCGGACGGTGCCGACCTTGATGCCTAAGGTGAGGGCGATCTCCTCGTAGGTGAGGCCCTCCAGGTCACACAGCACGACGGCGGCGCGGAAGTCGGCCGGCAGGGCGTCGAGCGCGCGCTGAATCTCGGGGTCGAGGTTGTTCTGCTCGTAGGCGCGCTCCGGGCCGGGCTCGTCGGAGGCCAGCCGGTCGCCGGCGTCGTCGGCCAGGGCGTCGAAGCGGATCTTCTGGCGGCGGCGCGCCATGTCGAGGAAGAGGTTCGTGGTGATCCGGTGCAGCCAGCCCTCGAAGGTGCCCGGGGTGTAGTCGGCCAGCGACCGGAAGACCCGGACAAACGTCTCCTGGGTCAGGTCCTCAGCGTCGGCCCGGTTGCCCGAGAGCCGGTAGGCCAACCGGTAGACCCGGTCGGCGTGAGTGCGGACGATGTCGTCCCAGGAGGGGGCCACCCATTCGGCGGCGGCCTCGACTGGACGGGGTGCGGCAGCGGTCTGGGCGTCGGTGTCGACCGGGTCAGTGTGGGCACCCGTCATCTCGCGAGCAGGACGCCCGCCCATCGAACTTGCCACACCGAGGTTCAGCGTGGTCATCGACTGATCACCTTTTTCTTCAGTTGCTCCGTCGCCGATCTCGGCTGGAGAACAACAACCCTTCCAGGCCGGTCTGTGTACCAGTTAAACGCCTCAGCTGCCTCTCACGTTCCCTAGTCGGCAAAATCCTTAGCTTTCGGAGCGTTTCTGTCGCCAGGTGCCTAAAACGCCCCGAACTCGCGCCTTGACGATCACTTACGACCTCTAGTCTCGGGCCGTGCACACTTTCACCGAGTCCAGCCTGGCCATGGCGCGCTCGTTGGCCGAACTGTGCCTGGAGCGGCTGGCGCTGCAGGCCCCGCTGGATCACCCGCGCACCCCTGAGCAATTGCACGCCGCGGCCGGCCAGACCATCACCGCCGACGGGCTGGGCTCGGAGGCCGCGGTGCAGATCTGGGACCAGGTCCTCGCGCCGGCTTGCCTGTCGGTCGATCATCCCCGCTACCTGTCCTTCATCCCGGGCGCGCCGAGCAAGGCCGCCGCCGCCTTCGACATGCTGGTCGGCGCGATGAGCGTCTACGCCGGGTCGTGGTTGGAGGGGGCCGGCGCGGTCTACGCCGAGAACCAGGCGCTGCGCTGGATCGCCGACCTCGTCGGCCTGCCGGCCACCGCCGGCGGCGTGTTCGTGCAGGGCGGCACCATCGGCAACCTCAGCGCGCTGGTCGCCGCCCGCGCCGCCGCGCTGCACGCCCGAGGCGGCGTCCGACCGGCGCGCTGGACCGTCGTCCTGACCGATGAGACGCATTCCTCGGTCAAGCACGCGCTGGAGACGGTCATGGACGTCGACGTGCTGCTGGTCGCCGGCGACGAGCGCGGCCGGCTCACCGGCGAGGCGATCCGGCAGCGGCTGGCCGGGCTGAGCGCGCTCGAGCGCGATCAGATCTTCGCCGTGGTCGCGACGGCTGGCACGACCAACCTCGGCGTCATCGACGACCTCGCCGGCATCGCGGCGGTCGCTCAGGAGAACGGTTGGTGGCTGCACGTCGACGGGGCCTACGGCGGCGCCGGACTGGCCGCTCCCTCCGTCCGCGAGCTGTATGCCGGCATCGAGCAGGCCGACTCGTTCATCGTCGACCCGCACAAGTGGTTGTTCGCGCCGTTCGACTGCTGCGCGCTGCTCTATCGCGACCCGCGCCTGGGCCGGGCCGCGCACACCCAGAAGGCGGGTTACCTCGATCCGGTGACCGTCGAGGGCGAGTGGAATCCCAGCGACTTCTCCATTCAGCTCACCCGCCGGGCGCGCGGCCTGCCGTTCTGGTTCTCGCTGGCCGTGCACGGAACCGCCGCCTACACCGAGGCAATCGAGCGCACGCTGGCCGTCGCCCGCGAGGGACGGGCGCTCATCGAGAAGGCCGATCACGTCCGATTGCTAGTCGAACCCGATCTCTCGGTCCTGATCTTCGAGCGGGTCGACTGGGACGAGGACGACTACAACGCCTGGACGGCCCGACTGCTCGAGGACGGCTTCGCGTTCGTGACCGCCAGCCGGCATCGGGGAAAGCCGTGCACCCGGTTCGCGATCGTCAATCCGCTCACCACCGGCCAGGATCTGGCCGAGATCTTGGACACGATGCGCTGACCGGCAGCTGGAAGGAGGCGCTGACACGAAGCGCTGAACGCCCAAACACCCGGCGCCGGCCCAGCCAGTCGGTAGAGTCCGCCTCATGCCGGACGCCTACCTTTCTGCAAGCAGCCTCACCTACGTGGAGAACTTCATCGTCGAGGACGAGGCCACGCAGGCCGCCCGCGCCCGCGGGGCCGAACTGGGCTGCGTCCCGATCGGTCCGGCCGGCGGCGCGACCCTGCGCATGCTCGCCGCGATCGTCAACGCCCGCGCCGTGGTCGAGCTCGGCACCGGAGCCGGCGTGTCCGGACTCTGGCTGCTCGGCGGCATGCGCACCGACGGCGTGCTGACCACGGTCGACACCGAGGGCGAGCACCAGCGGGCCGCGCGCCAGGCCTTCACCGAGGCCGGCATCAACGGCCACCGCTACCGCCTGATCAACGGCACCGCGACCGAGGTGCTGCCGCGGTTGACCGACGGCGGCTACGACATGGTCTACGTCGACGCCGACAAGACCGGCTACGGCGAGTACTTCGAGCAGGCCGTCCGGCTGTTGCGCAGCGGCGGCGTGGTCGCCTTCGACAACGCGCTCTGGCACGACCGGGTGGCCGATCCGTCCCAACGCGACTCGGACACAGTCGCCTTGCGGGAACTGGGCAAAGCGGTTCGCGACGACGACCGGCTGCTGCCGGCGCTGCTGCCGGTCGGCGACGGACTCTTGGTCGCGGCTAAGCGCTAAGCGTCGAAGCTCGGCCGCCGACCGGTCAGAGTTTCGCCTGCTGCACTAGGCAATCCAGCACCGCTCGGATCACCGGGCGGTCCTGGCTGGAGGTGCGGGTCAGGGCCAACAGCCGCCGGCTCATCGCCGGGCCGACGCCGCCGCTGAGCGAGTTGAGCGCCACCTCGGCCACTCCTTCGGCCACGGCCAGTCGGGGCAGCACGGAGATGCCGTGACCGGCCTGCACCGCGCGCACCAGCAGCAGCATGTCGTCGGTCTCCCACCGGACCCTCGGCTCGAATCCGCTGGCCCGGCAGGCCTGTCGCACCGCCTGGCCGCAGGCCGCGCTGACCGGCGGCATCACCCAGCGTTGCGAGGCCAGGCTGGCCAGCCCGATCTTGCGGCCGCGCGGAAATTGGCCCGGCGGGCTGACCAGCACCAGCGGCTCGGTCCGCAGGTCGAGCGCGGTCAGGTAATCGGGCATCGGCACCGGGACGCCGTCGTAGACGTCGACGACGGCGATGTCGAGGTCACCGGCCAGCAACGCCTCAATGCTGGCCGACGGCTCGCCGACGGTGACGGCCAGGTCCAGCCCGGCGTGCTGGTCGAGCAGCTGGGTGCTGGCCGGGCTGACGATCGCCGCCGCCGCCGAGGCCACCGTGCCAATGCGCACCGGGCCGGACAGCTCTCCGGTGAGCCGCTCCAGATCGGACTCAGCCTGCTCGAGCAAGCCGATGATGGCCCGGGCCCGCTCGACCAGCGTGTGCCCGGCGCCGGTCAGCAGCACGCCCCGGGGCGAGCGGTCGAGCAGGGTGGCGCCGGCCTCGCGCTCCAAGATCGACAGCTGCTGGGAGACGGCCGAGGGAGTCAGTCCGACCTCACGGGCGGCGCCGGCGATCGAGCCGCGTAACGCGACCTCGCGCAAGAGCCGCAGCCGGCCGACGTCCAGCGCCATCGCCGTTCCCCTCCGCCGCGGTCGATCCGTCCTCGACCGATGCCGTCCCGAGCCGACAATTTCTCTTATGTTGTATCCGAGACTATCGTAAGCAGATCTACCTGCCACGCTGGAAGGGGCTCCATGTCCGGATCGATCAACGAGGTCCGCGTCGTCGGGCTGGGCAAGGTGGGCGAGCTCGTCGCCACGCTGCTGGCCGACGCCGGTTTCAACGTCACCGCCTACGACGCCAAAGAGCGAGCCGGTCTGCCCTTCGCCACCGAGGCGCTCGACGTGCGGGACGCGCAGGCGCTCAAGGGCGCCCTGTCCGGGGCGGACGCCGTCGTGTCCTGTCTGCCCTACAACCTCAATCTGCCCGTCGCCGAGGCCGCGCACGCCGCGCAGGTGCATTACTTCGACCTGACCGAGGACGTGCCCACCACCAACCGGGTCCTCGAGCTGTCCGCGCACGACCCGCAGGTCGTCTACGCGCCGCAGTGCGGGCTGGCCCCCGGGCTGATCGGGATCATCGGCTCCTCCCTGACCAAGAACTTCGACGAGATCCGCTCGATCGAACTGAAGGTCGGCGCGCTGCCGCGGCATCCTGCGGGGCTGCTCGGCTACGCCTTCAATTGGTCGCCCGAGGGCGTGGTGAACGAGTACCTCAACGACTGCGAGGTGCTGCGCTCGGGCCGTCGGCAGATGGTGCCGGCAATGACCGAGCACGAGAAGGTGGTCATCGGCGGCATCGAGCTGGAGGCCTCGCTGACTTCCGGCGGGCTGGGCACGATGTGCGAGACCTACGAGGGCCGCGCGCAACGGCTGGACTACAAGACGATGCGTTACCCCGGGCACTTCGAGCTGATGCGCTTCTTCTTCGACGAGCTCGGACTGCGCGAGCGCCGCGAGCTGGCCGGTGAGATCCTGGTCAACGCCAAGCCGCCGACCGACGACGACGTCGTCTACCTGCACGCCGCGGTCGAGGGCCGGGTCGCCGGGCAGCTGTTCCGACAGAACTACGTCCGGGCCTACCAGCCGCTGGAGATCAACGGACGCACCTGGCGCGCGATCTCCTGGACCACCGCCGCCTCGGTCGCCTCCGTCCTCGAACTCGTCTCGACCGGCCGACTGCCAGCCGCTGGCTTCCTCAAACAGGAGGACATCTCCTTCGCCGACCTGCTGAGCACCCGCAACGGCGCCCGCTTCGCTGAACTCGGAAAGGTCTGACCCGATGACTGCTGCCGCTTCCTCGACCACGTCGACTGCGCTCGACCATGCCGCGCTGCGGGCCACCACCCTGCAATTGCTGGCGAAAATCGGCGTCGGCGACCCCTTCACCGCGGACGGCGACTTGATCTGCCGCTCCCCGATCACGGGCGGCGAGCTCGGCCGGCTCCGCTCGCACTCGGCCCGGGAGGTCACCGACGCGGTCACGGCCGCGGCCCAGGCCTTCGAGCAATGGCGCGTCGTCCCCGCGCCCGTGCGGGGAAAGCTGGTGCGCGAGCTCGGCGAGCTGCTGCGCGAGCACAAGGA
>JAOPUY010000339.1 GCA_025963265.1 Frankiales bacterium
ATGTCGATCGCGTGGTGATACTGCTCGCGGATCTCACCTTTGGCCTTGATGCCGGCCGGCCAGGAGATGATGCACGGGTCAGCGGTCCCGCCCTCGAAGGAGGCGTACCGCTTCCACATCTTGAACGGGGTGTTGAACGCCATGGCCCAGCCGGTCGAGTAGTGGTTGTACGTCTTCGTTCCGCCGAGCTCGTCCAACGCCGTCATATTGTTGGCCATCGTGTCCGGAATGCCATTCATGAACAGCATCTCGTTCACCGACCCGTTCGGTCCGCCTTCGCCGCTCGCGCCGTTGTCCGAGACCACCACGATGATGGTGTTGTCGAGTTGCCCGATGGCTTCCAGGTGATCGACCAGGCGGCCGATCTGGGCGTCTCCATGGGACAGGAAGCCCGCGTACACCTCGGCCATCCGCGCCGACAGCGCCTGCTCCTGCGGCGTCATATCGGCCCAGCGGGTCGTGACGTCGAGGGCGGGGAAGGGCTCGCCGTTCGGACCGATCACCCGCTTCGGGTCACCCAGCGGATTGACCGGCGGAAGCTCGGTGTCGGGCGAGACGATGCCGAGTTCCTTCTGCTTGTCCAGCATCGTCTCACGCGCCTGCTCGTAGCCGGCGTCGAATCGGCCTTTGTACTTCTCGATCCATTCCCGCGGGGCGTGGTGCGGCGCGTGGGCGCAGCCGGGCGCGTAATACAGGAAGACCGGACGATCCGGAGCGATCGCCTTCACATCGTCGATATAGGAAATAGCCTGGTCGGTGATATCGACGCTGAGGTGATAGCCCTCCTCGGGTGAATAGGGCTGCTGCACCGGGTGATTGTCATGAACCAGGTCCGGGTACCACTGGTTCGTCTCGGCGCCGAGGAAGCCGTAGAACCGCTCGAAGCCTCGTCCGGTCGGCCAATTCGACTTGGTCGAGGCCATGTTCATCTCGTCCTCGGCCGTGAGGTGCCACTTGCCGACGGCGGCCGTGCTGTAGCCGCGCTCCACCAAGACCTCGGCCAACGTCGCGCACTCGGGCGGGATGTGGCCGTTCCCGTTCGGGAAACCGGCCGCGCCCTCGGTGATGCAGGCCATTCCGTTGGTCGTGTGATTTCGCCCAGTCAGCAGACACGATCGGGTCGGGGAGCACAACGCAGTCGTGTGCCACTCGGAGTAGCGGACTCCACGCTCGGCAATCCGGTCGATGTTCGGGGTGTCAATCATGCCGCCGTAGCAGCTCAGGGCGGCGAAGCCGACGTCGTCGAGCACGATGTAGACCACGTTGGGCGCGCCGCTTCGAGCTTTCACCTGCTCATACGGCCGCCAGTCCGGGGTCGAGTCCCGCACATCCTGGCTTACCACCCCGGAAAACCGTGACGCCATTGAATTGCCCACCCTTCGCTCGAGAACCTGAGAACCTACGATCGAACAAACGAATTCACGGCGCATCCTCCGAAGCGGATGAGGAGGGCGCCGACGGGCCGAGGGCCGATCACGCGTCGGCCGCGGTGCCGGGCCAGGGCCGCCTAGACATTCGGGCTGGGCCGCCCAGTCATTCGGGCTGGATGGTGTCCCGATCGGTCCCGGCGAGGATGATCGATCGCGAGGATCCACCGTCAGAACCCGATCAGCGGGAGGAGACATCATGACCGACCCGACCTATGAGGTTCGATTGACGACTCCCGTGCCAGCCGATCTGGTCGCGGCTCTGGGGGTGATAACCCAAGTCGAGGAGCCGGCGCAGACGGTGATGTGGACCGCTGTCGCCGATCAGGCGGCACTAGTCGGGCTGCTCGATCGGATCCGCGCCCTGGGCCTGGAGGTCATCGAGGTCCGTCGGATACCCGACGCCGGGTCCAGGGCTGATGTCATCTAGCGACGGGCCAGAGCTCGGCCGCGACGTCGCGCCCGCCCACTACGAGGTACGCGTGCGGGGTGCGCTGCGACCGGTTCTGCTCGACTACCTATGCCCAGCCGACCGCGCAGACACCTTCGCCCGCCACACCTTCGTTCGCCTCTACTTCAGCAGCGCCCTCGACGTGCCCGAGATCGTGGGTCTGCTGGCCGCCAGCAATGCCGAGGTGCTTGACCTCCGGCCGTGCCGGCAATGGGATCGCTAGCCGGCGATCGCTAGCCCGCGGTCGGGGAGGTCGCTCCGTCGTCGGCAGGCTGTGCGCGCAACCACACAGTGTGGCCGACTAGGGCGCCGCCCAGCATCACCAGGCTGAAGGCGGTCAACCAGGTCATGAGGACGAACACGACTCCGAGCGGGCCGTACCGGCCGGAGTTGTAGACGATCGCGCCGGACAAGTAGAGGGTGTTGAACACGCTAAAGCCGATCAGGCCGATCGCGGTTGCCACTGCGCCGGCCCGCAGCGCCCGCCAGGAGACGCGTCCCGACAGCAGCAGATGCTGAGTCCACCAGGTCCAGGCCAGCACCAGGGGGAACCCCACGACGCCGGTCAGCAGCGCGCCCCGGACGCCTGAGGTGATGCTGCCCGACGCGGCCACCGCGGCGATCAGGACAAATAACGACGGTAGCCAGAGGATGGGCCGCCAGAGGTCCCGCAAGCCCCGGGTCGACAGCCCCCACATTCTGACGTACACCCGTTGCAGGGCGGCCGGCCAGGCATAGGCCGAGACGATCGTGAAAAACGCGCTGAACGCGGTCGTACCCGTGTGGACGGTCTGATTGGACCGAAACAGGCTGCGCACATCGGCCTGGGCGGCCGGGCTCAGGGACAGATGATGCAGCCAGCTTGCGGCCAACCCGTGATTGCTGCCGACCGGCATAACGGCGACCAGGCTGACCAGCGCGGGGACGACGAGCACCATGGCCAGGGCCG
Organism: Frankiales bacterium; assembly: GCA_025963265.1. GTDB lineage: Bacteria > Actinomycetota > Actinomycetes > Mycobacteriales > Jatrophihabitantaceae > Jatrophihabitans_A. Next base: position 2,828 of record JAOPUY010000339.1, read on the forward strand.
ACAGGATGGTGCCCTGGTTGATGATCTCGAGTTCGCCGACCCGTCGCTGCACTTGACCAGCGGTGGTGGCCTCGGCGCGAACCCGCAGCCTCTCGGCGCGGGCCTTGCCGGCCGTGACGCGTTCCTTGCCCGCATCGAGGCGGCTGGGCCGCTTCGATGCGCGTGCCGGTTCGACCATGGCGTCCCGCCTGCTCGAGCGATCATCTCACTGACCATGCTGCACCGGCGACGGAATCCAGACGTCATCCAACGGGGGTGGCGGGCTCACCCGCGCGGGACCGGTCCGATCCGGCCGACTCAGTCGTCCCACCAGGATGATGCGGACCGGCGCCGGCTGGGCGAAGGGTGGCGGTAACGCATGCCCTCAACTAGATGGTGGAGCAGCTGATGATGGCCGATCTGAATCTTACCCAAATGAGCGTTGTCGATCGCTGCGCGCGGGGCAAGCAGGCTCGCACCAACTCACCCCGAGACAGCCATTCGAAGTGGCGGCCGGCGCACAGCCGTCCCGATCCGATCGGACTGCTGAAGGATCAGGACGCCAGCCGGGTTCCCGACCTGGTGCCGGTCCGCCACGGGCGGATGATGGTGTCGCCGTTCACCTTCTACCGGGGCGCGGCCAAGATCATGGCGGCTGACCTGAGCACGACCCCGACCGCCGGGTTGAACGTGCAGTTGTGCGGTGACGCGCACCTGTCGAACTTCGGCGCCTTCGCCTCGCCGGAACGGGCCCTGCTCTTTGACGTCAACGACTTCGACGAGACGCTACCGGGCCCATTCGAATACGACGTCAAGCGAATGGCCGCGAGTTTCACCGTCGCCGGACGCAACAACGGATTCAGCCGAAACGACACGAGGGCCGCGACCGAGGCCAACGTGCGGGCTTACCGAGAGGCGATGGCCGAGTTCGCGACCATGGGCGTCCTGGAGATCTGGTACGCGCGATTCGACGAGGCAGACCTGCTGAAGCTGACCCGCCGCGCCGCGACCCGGGCCGATGCCAAGGTTGACAAGCGCATCCATAAATCGACCCGTGGTCAGTTGGCCAAGGCGCATACGCGCGACAGCATGCAGGCGCTGTCAAAGCTCGGCGAGCTGGTGGACGGCCAGTACCGGATTGTCAGCCAGCCACCGATCGTCGTTCCGGCCCGCGACTTGACCACGACCTTCGG
>JAOPUY010000202.1 GCA_025963265.1 Frankiales bacterium
AGGGCAGGCAGCAGATGCTCCGGGCACGCAATGTCAAGTCCGGCCGGCTCGACGTTGATGAACCACGACATGCTTGGATGCAGCCGGCTGGCCGCGGCGGCCTGCATCGCATGTACCCGGCACAGCCAATCCAGCTCGCCTAACCGATCGACCTCGCGCGCGGCATCCAGCAGCGCCATCGGCGACTCAAGCGCGCTTCCGGCCGGCCCTCGGGACAACGCCTCAAATCCGACGATCGATCCGGTGCTCAGGTGCACGATCGGCTGGAAGAGCGTACGGACGGCTCGATCGTCGATAACCGTGTCGATGTTCCATCCCTGGGGGGACGCCGCGGCTGTCGGCGCCACCTCGGGCGGGCTCGGGTAGGACAGGGAGTCAGACGCCGGGGTCAACGCGTCGATGCGCACCTGCTCTGAAGCATGAGCTAGCTCGGCGGCGCGGCGACGGGCGTCCAGCGTGGCCATCACCGCATCCGCCACCTGGCGCAACAACTGGCCTGAGGGCGGTTCGACGGCTGGCGATCGCTCGCTCCAGACGCACAGTGTTCCCAACGGCAATCCCTCTTGGCCGATGAGCGGCGCGGCAGCGTAGTAACGCACTGCTCCCAGTTTCCCGCTGACCCACGGATTGTGGACAAGGGTGCAATCCTGCGAGGCATCGGCGGTCAAGAACACGTCCGGGCGCGGCGAGGCGCTCAGGATCTGCTCGCATAGACTCGCTGACCGCGTCGTGACACTCAGCGGCACGCCAGGCGAGCCCGCGACGCAGCGCTGCACATCTGCGTCCATGATGTGCAACGCGGCAAAATCGGCCTGCATCAACCTCTGGGCGAGCACGGCAAACCCATGCAATGCGCCGTCATCGCCAGTCGCTCCAGCGGTGCCCGCGAAGCCGTAGCGTGCCACCGATGCCTGCCTGAGCTGCTCCACACAGTCCACGTGCTGCCTCCTCCTGCCGGTATCGATCCACCGTTCGTCTCCACCATCGGACAGCGCGGGAAAAGCTGACGCCTGCCACGACGGACGTGACAGTCCGCTGATGAGTCGTGTCATTCCGCGCACTCGCCGAGGCGCATGGGCGGAGCGTCACGATCGTCGTGACGAAGCGCAGCTTTGGGCTGTGGAATCAAACGAAAGTCGCCTTGGTGCCGATCGAGGAACTGTCCAGGAGAAACGCAAACCCGGCGAAAGCCGGGGACGCAAAGTCACGGGGCCCGTCGGGTCAGCCGGACTACCGAACAAGGAGCAGAGCATCATGCGCAAGTCCACAAAAATCATCGTCGCCGTCGCGTTCGCCGGCCTAGTCGCCGCCGGCGGCTCGGCCCTGACCGGCAGCGGTCTGAGCACCAGCGGCACCGCCGCCGCGGATCAGTTCGTCGGCGGTACCGTCAGCCAGGCCGTCACCGGCGCCACCCTCACCGCTATCACCTACGGCTACACCGACCCTACGAACACCCAGGTCAGCACGATCGCCTTGACCTTCGCCAGCACCGCCGACGGCCGTGCGGTCACGGTGACGCCTTCGGGCGGCGGCACCGGTGTCGGCACCTTCGACTGCACCGCCGTGGCCTCGAACGCCTCCAGCTGCAGCTACACCGCGGGCACCGACACGTTCACCGGCTACACCGGTCTGAACAGCCTCGCAGTGACCGTCAGCTAAGCCCAGCTTTAGGACCGGCGCGACCCTGGCCAGGGTCGGGCCGGTCCCGCCACGTTGCGTCCAGCCAAGGGTGGGGTCCCCATGACGATGCACCGGCTGGCTCGCCGACTGCTGATCCTCACGACGCTTGTCCTCGCGTTGTTGGGCGTTCTTCTCGCCGGCGCGCTCGCGACGGGCCGAGCCGCGTTCGTGGGGACCCACGGCGTGAGCATGAACCCGATCTACTACCAGGGCGACCTGGTGGTCGTGGCCAAGGCCGAGTCCTACCACGTCGGGCAGATCGTGGCCTACCGGGTGCCCGCCAAGCACATCGTCGTCCTGCACCGCATCATCGGCGGCAACGCCGGCGGCTTCCTCATGAAGGGCGACAACAACCAGTCGATCGACCCGACCCATCCCACCGCGAGCCAGGTCGTCGGCCGGGCGGTCCTGCACATTCCCCAGGGTGGCCGGTGGCTCACCCGCCTGACCAGCCCCACCGCGTTGGCGCTGTTCGCGTTCGCCCTCACCGCAGGTGGCGGCGCCGTCATACCGACCCGACGCAGACGAAGGAGAGCGGCCGTGTCCCGCCACGCCAATCGCACCATCCCCTCGACCAGCTCGGTGTTCGCCCTACCGCTCCAGCTGCGCACAGCCGCCGCGGCGGCCACTGGGGTCGGCGTCCTGGGCCTCGCGGTCGGCGCGCTGGCCTGGACCGTCTCGCCAGACACGCTCGCGCGCACCTCCACCCAGACGATCCGGCAGATGAGCTTCTCCTACAGCGCGGTAGTTGGCCGCAGCCCCGCCTATGACGGGACCACGGTCCACTCACCCGACCCGGTGTTCCGGCGGCTCAGCAACACCGTCAAGGTCCACCTGGCCTATCAGGGCAGCCCCGGCAACATGAGAGTCTCGGCCGAACTGACCACCCCCGGCGGCTGGCACACCAGCGTCCCACTCGCCGCACCCGCCGACTTCACCGGACACCAGTACGAGTCGACGATGCTCCTGGACCTGAAGGCATTCGACGCCCGGGCGCAGGCCGCCGCCGCGGTGACCGGCCTACCGGCCGGCCCGGTGGGCGTCGCCGTC
>JAOPUY010000238.1 GCA_025963265.1 Frankiales bacterium
GTTTCTGCCTCCTCTAGTCGTCGGTTCCGGGCGCGCTGGTGGACGACCAGGCAGAAGCCGCCCACGAACCCCGCGACCACAATCAGGGCTCCGACGATGAATGGGCGGAATCTGAGCTCGAGCGTGACACCGCCGGCGATCAGAGCGAGGCTCACTACGCTGGCAGCGACCTCGAGGCCCGTTTAGTTACCTACCCCCCGAATGGAAGCAGTCTGCCCTTAGCGGCGCGCCAGCGACATGGGTAACTCAGGCGCCGCAGAACCCCGCCTGCCGTCGGTCGGCTGATAAATCGGGGGCTCTGGCCCGACGCGATGCGTGGGAAGTGGGCGCGTGTCTCGGCTGGCGCACTGGACCGGCGTCTGGCTCGCCCCTTTCGGGGCTTGTGGGGCGTTCTTCGCTCATGGCATTGGCCAAGCCGACAGGCGGGGGTCGCCTCATGAGGACGGCTCAGGGTGGGAGCGGAGGAACTCCGCCCCGGCCCGTGCGTTGCGGCTGATACTCCAAAGCGCCAGCGGGAGTACGACGAGGTAGGCGAGATAAGTCAGCGAGGCACCGGACAGCTGCCTCACCACCTGCCCCGACCCAAGGAGGGCCAGGCCAAGCAGCATCCCCCGGCTCGCCGTCTGGGCCTGCATCAGCAAAGCGGCCTGACGCACCACGGCGACGTGCCGGTGGTCCAGCGGACGCTTCCCACGGATCTGCTTGAGCACGTCACGTCGCTGACTGAACCGCAGAGCTAGCAACGGTGAGTGCCAGCTCCGTCCGAGCTGGCCGCTGCCGTGCATCCTCCACAACGACGCGCCCTCTACGCCCACCCCGAGCAGTGTCAGGACGAGGCTCGCCGCCTCCCGCCAAACCGGCGGCTCCGAGCGGTGCGAGGGGCGGTGGTGGTGCCCCAACGCGACCGCGAGCAGGCCGACCAGGAGCCCGACTGCCACCGCGGGCACGATGATCAGAACGTATTTCCGGCGGCGTCGCTTGCGCCACGCGTCGTCTACGTCGCCTTGAGCAAGCCGCTCGGCCTGCGCCCAGCGCGCGTCGTCGTCCATGTGAATCCCCCGATTCGACGAGGCTGCCTGCGAGCTCCGTCCGCCCCGCGATCTTGCCAGCCCGCCGCGTGGAAATCGACCGATCGGCCCGATTCGTTACCCGGGTCGTGGAGGGGCATCGCGTCGATCCCCATCGAGTGGACACGACCCCGCGGTCCCCATCACCGAACACGGCGGACAGGTCGGTCTAACGCCTGGTGTGGTGTGGCCGCGACGTTGCCTCAGGCGATGGCCATCAGCCCGGGGACTCGTTCTCGGTGTTCTCTTTCGCGTGCTCCTCGCCCGCGGCGTGGTCGGTGTCGCGGGGGTCCTTCACGGCGGCTGCGTCGTTCTCGTCGCCCAGATCCGATTGCCGCCTACCTGGGTTGCCCTGTCTGACTGTGGCTAGATCTCGGCTGGTCTTGTCGCCGTAGGTCTCGTCATCGATCGGGATGGTCATCGCAGCCTCGCTTGCGCCGCCTGCGAGGGCGGCAGTGGTCCTCGGCGTCGGCTTCGCCGTGGTGCTGATGTTACCCGGCGGCGATGGGCAGTGGCCGGGCATCGCGCCGATCCCGATAGGGCAGCAGCGATCAGGCCGCCAAAGTAGTCAGCAATGGTCTGCGGCGTAGTCGCGTCCGCGAGTTGCGCGGGTTCCAGCTTGCGGAGCTGTCCGCTGAGCAGGTTCAATGTTCACGCGAACGATCTAGAGCGCAGGTCTATCGCACTCGGGTGAGAAAGAGGACGACCGGAATGGGTGCGAACGAGGACTTCGATGGCGCGCGCATGTTCGCGCGCATCGCCCGCGAGCTGGCCGAGCAGACCGACCTGCAGTCCACCGGCGAGCGGGTCGTCACGCTGGCGAAGACGCTGATCGGGTGCGACAGCGTCGCCAAGTGGGCGTTGAGCCGGCAGGGGACGATCACGCTGCGAGCGGCGACCGACCCAGTGCTGGCTGAGGTGTACGGCGAGATCATCGCCGAGACCAAGGAGGGGCCCGCGTGGGAGTGCCTGCGCGGGCGCAGCACCGTGCTCATGCGTGACCTACGCATGGAGCGACGCTGGCCCCGATGGCGTGAGGCGGCGATGAAGTCAGCGGCCCCGTACTTGTCAGCCGTCGGCTACTCCCTCGACGTGCGGGGGGAGAGCATGGGCGCGCTGGTCCTGGCCTCGCACAAGCCCGACTACTTCAGCGACGACCTCGTCGAGATGGGCGCGATCTTCGCCGAGCACGCCGCGATCAGCCTCGCCGCGGCCACGTCGGATGAAAAGGGCGACAACCTGCAAGTCGCGCTGGCGTCGAACCGGCGCATCGGCATCTCGATCGGCATCCTCATGTCCAGCTACCGCTGCACCGAGGAGCAGGCGTTCGACATGCTCCGGGCCGTGTCCCAGAGCCACCATCACAAACTCCGCGAGGTCGCCGAGGACGTCATCCTCACCGGCGCGCTGCCGGAGCTGCCCGCCCGGCTCGTGCAAGCCGGCTGAGCGGTCGTGCTGAGGCCGCTCAGCCACTGCGACAACGCCGACTGCCATGACTGGGCCGGACCACGACCTCCCGGGCAGCGGCTGACCCGCCGCCTGAGTTGACTTCGTGATCGGCCGCCGAAAGCGAGCGCCTGACCTACCGTTAGGGCGATTTTCCCCGCGCTAAAGTAGCTTCGGGTCGGCAGCGACCCTGGACGACCACGCGGGAGACACCGCCATGAGCAAGGTCCTACTGATCATCCTGTGCTTTTTCTTCCCTTTCATCGCTGTGCTAATCCACGACGGGCTCAGCCGCAAGGTGCTCTGGGCGTTCCTGCTCCAGCTCCTCGGCCACATACCGGGCGTCATCTACGGCATCTACCAAGTGACCAAAGACTGAGCGGGCGCGACGATGTGGGTCTTGCTGTCCCGCCGGCTGCGCATGTGGGCCGCCGCTGCGATCCTGCTGCCCGTCTCCAGGGCCGTGCTGCACCGAATCGCCGAGCGCCAAGCCCGACGCCGGCCGGACACGCTGCGAGCAAAAGGCCTGCGCCGAGCCGATCAGGCCCTGGCCCGACGGACGCGCGGAAGCCGCTGACCACGTAGGGCGGGGGTACGGAATAGCTCGTACCGTCCGCCCTAATCGGGGGCAAGTTGCCCGCGACTTCTGGTTCCTCGGAACCAGACGCTGAGCGGCCCCACGACGTGTCTCGCCGTGGGGCCGCTCAGGACGTTTTTAACTCTTCGGGTGGCTGTTTGCGTTGCCGAGCTCCACCACGACGCCCGGTGCTGGCGGGGCTGTGGAGCCCTCGGGCGCGGCGGCCGCCGGCGCGGTGGAGGCGTAGAGGTGGCCGTTGGCCCACTCGTCGGCGACCAGTCCGGGCTTCGAGAACACCGTGACGGGCTTGCCGTGCACGACCTTGGAGATGCGGCCGGCGCCGAGCTCGGCGACATAGATGCCGCCCCACGGGTCGATGGCGAGGTTGGTCGCCTCGTTGAAGCCGGTCGCGATCTTCTCCGGCTGGCAGCCGTGGGCCAGCTTGTAGACGCTGCCGGGCGTGCCCGTGACCCCGCCGGGAAGCGTGGTGACGTACAGCGCGCCGTGCGGGCCGACCTCGACGTCGGTGGGCACCGCCTCCGACTTGTAGGTAAGGCCCAACCCGCAGGACGGTATCCCGTTGGCGGCGAGCACCGCCCGGGTGAGCTTGAGCGGCTGCGCCGGCAGCACCGCGATCAGCGACACGTGCCCCCACCGATCGACCCGCACGACGTCGTTGCCCCCGGCGTCGGCGACGGCCCATGATCCGTCACCGAGCGACGCGACGGCGTACGGGTGGGAGTCGACCTGGCCCGAATAGAACGTCTTGCCCTGGGCGGCCCCAGGAACGCCGCCCTGTTGCAGCGAGGCCAGCACGCAGGACTTCACGCTCTTGCTGAGGTGCTGGGTGATCCCGTAGATCACGCGCCCGTCTGGGTTGTGGGTCTTCTCGAACTTAGCGAGATCGGCCACGACCGGCTTGGAGCCTTTGCGGAGGATGGTGAGCGTCGTCTTGCTGTGGTCGCCGTTGCTGCTGGTGTAGGCCAAGGCGCCGGTCTTGGCGTCGACCGCCACGCCGGCGATGTCGCCGCCGGTAGACGGGTCGGGGCCGGTGGCGATCGGCTTGGCCACGCCGATCAGGTTCAACGTGGAGGTGAACGAGTCGGCGACGAAGACCTTCTTGCCCTCCACCGCGAACTGCAGGGGCCCGAAGTAGGAGGACGACAGGGTCTTGATGACTTTCAGGTGTTGAGGTTGAGGATTGGATCCGTAGCCGCCCGTCGCCGCGTCGGCGTGAGTGAGGCCGGTCGAAAGCGTGGCGGTGGCCGCTGCGGCTAACACCGCGATCGCTTTGATTCTTCTGCTCATGCGTTCCGTCCTTGATGGTCTTATCGCCGGACCCCCCTGACCCGGCCGACTGGCCCCAGTTTGTGGGTTCTGCGGAGCAGGAGCCATACGTGAAAACACGTAGAACGGGGCGCAGTCGACCGGTGACAAATGGTGCCCGGTGACTTACATTCATCAACGGGGAAGAGGCAAGGCAGCTGCGTGACTCCCCCCGGTGGCATGGCGGGGGGCCGCGATGGCAGACGCACACGCTTACGCCACCAACTGCGGACTCACCCACCGCGAGACCGAGGTTCTCACTCTCGTCGCGCGCGGTCTGGCCAATCGCCAAATCAGCCGGATGCTCCTAATCAACCCGCGGACGGTTGAGAAGCACGTGGAGAACATCTTGGCCAAACTCGGAGCGCGGAGCCGCACCGAAGCGGCCGCGATCTACGTCAGGAATCTCCCACCCGCCGCTTCGCCGTCCTGAGTCAGAGTTCTCCGGCGTGAGCACCCGATTACGCCAGTGACCCTCTTCAC
>JAOPUY010000311.1 GCA_025963265.1 Frankiales bacterium
GGTCGTCGAGAACCAGGCGTTTTCCGACAGGAGATAGCGCGGCCCCGGTCTTATCGAGGCCCTTACCGGACGCTACCTCGGAATGACTTGCGCGACAACAGCCCCAGCGGGCGACTGGGCCGGTTAAACCCGACGGAGTCGAACGATCGGGATGACCCGGTGCCCGGCCGCCTTCTCCTCATATCGGGGCAGAGCCGGAAGCGACTGGGTCACCAGTTCGACCAGATGGGCGCGGTCGGCCGGCTCAGTCACGACCTCGGCCCGGCCCTGATAGGTCTGCCCGTCGTACTCGACGGTCACGGCCGGATCGGCCTCGAGATTGAGGAACCACTCCGGGTGCTTGGGCGAGCCGCCCATGGTGCCGGCGATGATCACCTCGTCCTGGTCCACGGCGAAGGCCAGCGGGTTGGTGTACTCGCGGCCACTCTTGCGGCCCTTGTGGGTGAGCAGCATGATCGGCATCCCCTCTTGGGTCAGCCGACCGCCGTTGGCGCGGAATTCCTCGGTGATCTGGCGGTTGCGCTCGTGGATGTGCACTGGCGGATTGGTCATCACACAGCCGCCGCGCTCGGCGCGAGCCGCTCGGTGAAACCGATAATCTGCTGCCAGGCGTCGGCGCAGGCGGCGCCCCACTCACCGTAGGAGCGATCGAAGAACGAGTGCGGAGCGCCCTCGTAGATCTGCATGGTGTGGTCCTTTCCGGCGGCGTCCAAGCGCTGATCGAAGTCGATGAAGTCCTGCTGCGGCGTGCCATCGGCGCCGGCGACCAGCAGCAGCACCGGGTGGTGGATGTCGGCCTCGACGTCGGCGACGAGCGAGGGCCGGCCGTAAAAGCCGACGCAACCGGTGAGGTCGAGGTCGCTGGCCGACAACCGCCAGGACTGGCTGCCGCCGAAGCAGAATCCCACGGTGAAGATGTGCTCGGCGCCGGCGGCCCGCAGCCGTGCGGCCGAGGTGGCGGCGTCGGCGACCACGTATTCCGGCTTGACCTTGCCGATCTCGCTCTGCCAGTCGAAGTCGTCATCGCGCTGGCCGACCCCCAGGGTGCGACCGAAATAGTCCATCGCCACCGAGTGAAAGCCCGCCTCGGCGAAGCGAATGGCCAGTTGCTCGTAGTAGGGGTGCAGCCCGCGGACGTCGGGCAGGATCACGAAGCCGATCTTGCTCGGCTCGGCGGGCTCGGCCGCGTAGGCCGCGAAGCTCACCCCGTCTGATCCGGTCAGGGTCAGCAGGCCGTGCGAGGCGACCTCGCCTACCCGCGGCGGACTCGGTGGACGGCTGTCATCGTCATGGCACATCGTGGGTCTCCTCTGGTTGAAGCTGCTAGTAGGCGACGCTGAACCGACCGCGCGGATGGCGCGGCTGCTCAACCTCGTCCAGGATCGCGATCGCGAAGTCCTCTTGCGAGATCCGGCTTTGCCCGGATGCGTCGAACATCAGCGCATCGCCGCCGATTCGGAACGTGCCGGTGCGCTCGCCGGGCTCGATCTGCGCGGCCGGTGAGACCGCCGTCCAATTCACGTCCTGGACCTCCTGCAAATGCCGGTAGGCGCCAAGCGCGGCCCGCGACGTCGGCGGGTCGATGCCCTTGTCCAGGTTGTGCTCGAAGAACAACCGACCGTCGGGCATCGTGAGGCTGCCGGCGCCGATCACGATGACCACCCGCTCCACTCCCGAGCCCCGCACCGCCTGCAGCACGCCGGCGATGTCGTTGGAGTTCCAGCGGACGCTGACCACGACGACGTCGTGGCCGGAAAGCGCCTGAGCGAGCGCGGCCACGTCCTTGGTGTCGACCGAATGCGCAGTGAGCTTGGAGTCGGGCGGCAGCGGCGCGACATCACGCACGAGCGCGGTCAACGAGTGCCCGCGGGTGAGGGCCTCATCTCGGATCTTTGCGCCGACGTTCCCGGTCGCTCCCACCAACGCGATGTTCAGAGGCACCCGCTCAGCTGTCACAGTTCGGATTGTGCCAGACGGAGATCGGCTAGAAACTAGACAGCGCTACCGGGCAGCGATCTAGTATCGCTGGTGTGACTGCGCCCCGAGCTGCTGCTGTCGAACCCGGCTACTTCCATCGGCTGGCCATCGTCGCCACCCCCGAGCAAAACCTGTCGGGCTGGCTGCGCGAGGTGCTCGGCGCCCGGTACTGGCCGACGTCTATGCGGCAGGTCCAAGGGCTGCCCTTCGGCAGCGAGTCCCATGGGAGATCCGACGAGTCCGGCGCCCATTCAGAGATGCTGTGGTTGGGCCGCACTCCGCTCTGTCTGCTCATCGCCGCCGACTCCGAAGGAATGCTGGGCCACTACGTGGCCCGCTACGGAACCGGTTTGCACTCGGTCGCCTGGACTATCTATGACATGTGGGGGGCGAGCGTCGAACTCGAACGCCGCGGCGTCCGGGTGACCGGAATCGACTTGCCCGGACGGCATTTCTTTCTGCACCCGGCCGACACGGCCGGCCTGCTCATCGAGGTGAGCGACACCGAGTTCACCGAGGACCCGCGGGACGGCATCGAGCGCGACGAGCCTGAGCAACCGGCGGCGGTCGTGGCTGGGGCCGAGCTCGCCTGGATGACCGTCACGGTGGCCGACGCCGCCAAGAGCGCCGCTGTGCTCGGCGACATCCTCACCGCCACGCCGGTGGCCGGTCTGCCGGCTGAGAATTCGGCGGCCGGCGACACCAGTGACCTGGCGATCGGCGACGCCGTCTTCCGACTGGTCGCACCGACCGATCCGAGCAGCAAGTTCGCCGAGGGCGGCTTGCGGTTGCACTCGATTTGTCTGTCCGTGCCCGACCTGGCTGCCGCCAGGCAATCCCTTGTCTCCTATGGCATCGGGGTCGAGGCCGAGGACGAGACTTACTTGTGGACGCGACCGGCCGACACCCTGAGCTTGCGCATCCAGTGGGTCCAGGCCGATCGGTTGCCACCTCGCGGCTAGCGAAAACGGGGCGCCCGACCCGGAGGTCGCGCGCCCCGTTCGAGGAGTGATCGCTCAGGACGCGAAGGGATCTCCGGGCACGTCGGCGGTGGTGAAGAAGTACGGAGCGCCGAAGCAGTCCGCCGGATCGGCCGCGAGCAGGTCAGGACGCAGCCGCTCGGTCTTGACGCCCTTCTTGGCCAACCACGCCTCCGCCGAGTCCAGATCGCGCACCTTCAGCGTGATGCTGTAGATCGCGTTGCCCCACTTGGCGACGTGCTCGCCGAGCTTGGAGCCGGCCTCCAGCGGCTCGGCCAGACGCAGCAGGCAGTCTCCGAGCTGCAGCACCTGGAACTTGATCTGCTCGCCGTCGTCGACGCCCTCGTGGATCGGGATGGCCTGCATCCGCTTGACGTAAGTCTCGGTCGCCTCGGTGAGGTTCTTGCAACCGAGGGTGACGTACTCCAGTCGGCGGATGGTCAGCGGGTGGCCGTACTCCCACATCTTGACCTGGGAGGACCAGGTGTCGAGCAACCGCGGGTCGGCCGGCATGTCGGTCGCGCAGAGCTCGACCATCAGCCCGGCGGTGTCACGGGGGCTTGGGTAGAAGTACGGGTTGTCGCCGATCTCGGCCATCCGCTCGACCTTGCCGCCACCGGGGCGACCGATGTAGACGCCCTCGGAGATCATGTGGTCGCCCAGACCGTCGAGGTCGTCGACGTGGTAGCCCACCGAGTGCAGGTGCTGGCCGAACTTCGAGTAGAACTTGCCCACTGGCTTGGTGACGTCGACCGGGAAGTTCGGCGCCATCGTCTCCACGCAGAAGTCGCTGATCTGCAGCAGGCCGGCCCAGCGGTCCTCGACCGGCAGGAAGGTCGGCTCGTCGACGCCGAGGTAAAGCAGGCCGCCGAAGACCTCCTCGTAGAACTTGTTGAGCGCGGGCACATCGTCGGTCATGTGCACGGAGTGGATCATCTGGCCGATGCCGTAGTCACCGGTCTTGACTGCTTGCTGCTTCATAAGGCTTCTCCTGGTGGGGCGAGTGGTGAGCGAGTTGAGTTAGACCGTGGCGTGCGGGTCGGCCACGGACTTGGACAGCGGTGCGACGGGCGGCGCCTCGTTCCACGGCAGCACGCCGTGCTCGGGCTTGCCGATCGGGTACTTGTCGTCGTTGACCTCAGCCCAGTGCGAGTGGTTCATCTGGTGAATGGTGAAGCAGGCGTTCAGCGCGTTGTAGAAGCCCATGTTGTCCATCGTCTGGTTCACGGACTCTTTGATCATCAGCGCGGTCGCGGAGTTCGTCTTGGCCAGCCGGCGCGCGTAGGCCAGCGTCTTGTCCTCCAGCTCGTCCCGCGGGAAGACCTTGCTGACCATGCCCAGCCGGTAGGCCTCGTCGACGTCGAGCGAGTCGCCGGTCAGCATCATTTCCTTCGTGCGGCGCGGGCCGAACTCCCACGGGTGCGCGAAGTACTCCACGCCGCACATCCCGAGCCGGGTGCCCACCACGTCGGCGAAGCTGGCGTCGTCGGCCGCGACGATCAGGTCGCAGGACCACATCAGCATCAGGCCGGCCGCGAAGACGGTGCCCTGGACCTGCGCGACGGTGATCTTGCGCAGGTTGCGCCAGCGCAGCGTGTTCTGGAAGAAGAAGTGCCATTCCTGCGTCCAGCGGTTCTCGGTGCCCAGTCGGGTCCCGCCGTAGCCCTGGAAGGTCGGGTGCTGGTCCGGTCCCGGCTCGCGCTCGGCCACCGATTCCTTGGACCCCATGTCGTGGCCGGAGGAGAACAGCGGCCCGACGCCGGCCAAGATGACGACCTTGACCGCGTCATCGGCCTCGGCGGCCAACAGGGCATCGTTCAACTCGACCAACATGCCGCGGTTCTGCGCGTTGCGGGTCCGCGGGCGGTTCAACGTCACCCGGGCGATCGAGCCCTCGTCGAAGGTCTCGTACAGGACGAACTTGTAGTCAGCCATGACGCGCCTCAGACGCCCTGAGCCCACACGAGGACGGGCGGGTTCACCGCGACGTCCATCGTGTCGGTCGGGTCGAGCTTGCCGCCCTGACCCGCCGCGCCGAGCAGCCCCGCGGCGCTGGCCACGTCGTCGGTGTCCATCTCATACGTCGCGATGTAGCGGATCTCGTCGCTCTTTCCGGTCGGGTCGACGGTGCGGTAGCGACTCACCTCGGTGATCGAGGGGACGGCCGCGCGGACCTGCCCGATGTGGGTGTTCTGATACCAGTCGTTGAAGGCGTCCTCCTGACCGGAGACCGGGGATGAATAGGCGATCAAGATTGCGCGGGCCATGAAGCTCCTCCAAGTTTTTTTACCGGTGACCGATTGGCCAGCCGACGGCGCGTTGCCGCGCCAGCGCGTTAACGCCTCGGCTGGCTCTCGCGAACTGGGCGCTGGCGGGTAGCCGGCACACCCTGCCGACCTTAGCGTCGAGGTCGGCAAACTACTAGACGCGGGAGCGCCATTCTGCGTGAGTTAGTCGGCCCCCAGACCGAGCAACTCGAGAGCGTGGCGCGAGCCGCTAGTGGGTTGAGGGCAGGGTGCCGCCGTTGACCTCGATGACCTGACCGGTGAGGAAGCCCGAACCCTCGGTGGCCAGAAAGCGAACCAGCGCGGCTGTGTCCTCGGGCAGACCGGGCCGGCCCGCGGCGATGCGCGAGACGACGCGGGCGTGCAGTTCGGGCGGCATGGGGTGGCCGCCAGCCAGCTCGGTGTCCGGGACGTAACCCGGCAACACCGCGTTGGCGTTGATCCCGTCGGCCGCCAACTGGACCGAGAGCGACAGCACCCAGCCGTTGAGCGCCGCTTTGGCCGCGCCGTAGGCGGAAACGCTGCCGCCGGTGCGCGAGGACATCGAGCCGATCAGCACGATCCGGCCCCCCGGTCGGCGCAGCGCCGGGCGCAGTCCCTCGGTCAACAGCACCGCCGAGATGACGTTGAGCTCGTAGGACCGCAGCCAACTGTCGGCCAAGCTCTGCAACGAGCCGTCGGCGGCCGGCGGGGTTGCCCCCGCGTTGTTGACCAGCACGTCGATGGTCGGAAATTCGCTGGTCAGCTCGGCCACCAGCCGTTCGACCTCGGCCGCCTTCGTCAGGTCGGCCGCCCGCCAGCTGACCCGGCCTGGCGGCTGCGCCTGGTTGAGTTCCTCCGCCGTGCGCTCGAGCACCGCCGACCGACGGCCGACGATGACCACCTCGAACCCGTCCTGGGCCAGCCCGGCCGCGATGGCCCGTCCGATCCCGGTGCCCCCGCCGGAGACGACTGCGACCCGTGACATCGGTGCTCAGCCCCGCCAGTCGGGGTAGAGGTCGCGCTCGATGGCGAGCTTCTGCGCCTCGTTGTCTTGCCGCATGAGCTCGTCGGCCTCGGAGTGGCTGACCAGCCAGGCCACCTCGGCGCCGACCGCGGCCGGCGGGGCCGAGGTCTCGACTTTGAACCCGAGGTTGACCAAATCGGGCAGGTTGCGCTCGGTCCCGACCAGGCCGGGGTCGACGTTGAAGGCCCGAATGCCCTCGTGCGCGTGCTCAGCCAGCAGGCTTCCGACGAGCGTGTGCCCGGAGGACTTGCCCAGCCGGTAGCCGAGGCCGGAGCCGCCCTTACCCGGGTAGCCGCTCGGGTAGAAGTCGGTGCCAGCGCCGGAGCTGATGGTCACGAAGGTGCCGCCGCCGGCGGCGACCATGCCCGGCAGCAGCCGCTGGGCGATGCGGATCGGCGAGATCGCGTGCGCCTCGACAAAGAATCGGTACTGATCGACCGGGGTGTCCAGGATGGTGTCCATCAAGCCGGGACCGATGTGGCGGCCGTCGTTGACCACGACGTCGACGGTGCCCCATTCGGCCAGCAGCTGGTCCATCGCCCGTTCGACGCTGGCCGGATCGGTGAGATCGAGCTGGATGATCAACGACTTCTGGCCGAGCGCCTCGACCTCCTGGGCGGTCTCCTCCAGGCTGCCGGGTAGCGGTCGATCGATCTTGTTGTGGATGGAGGTGCTGTGATCGTGGGTCGGATCCCCCTTGCGCAGCGTCCGCGCCGCGACCGCGACGTCGTAACCCTCCTTGGCCAGGGCCAGCGAGATCGCCTTGCCGATTCCTCGACTGGCGCCGGTCACGAATGCCTTCTTGCTGGGCGCCGTCATTGGCGTCTCCTCAATGTCTTAAGCAGGTCGGTCGCTTTCGCTCCGACGGATGCGGTGAAACTATCAGCGCCCACAAGATCCCTCAAGAGACCGATCGCGAGGCTTCCGGTAAGGCTGTCGATTTCGGACGAGTGCGGATTTGTTCGTAGTTGGCACTGGTTGTTCGGCTAGCATCACTACACACCGAATCAATAGACGGGACTGGAGATGGCAGCGCGGAACAGTCGAACCCCTGCGGCGCGGCCACGACGAGCGCGCGGGTCCATCACTCCAGAAGAGGTGATCAAAGGCGCCTTCGAGCTCTGCCAGGCCGAATCTCTCGACGCGTTGAGCATGCCCCGGCTGGCCCAACACCTCAATGTCGGCGCCACCAGCATCTACTGGTACTTCAAGAGCAAAGACGATCTGCTGGACGCGCTGACCGAGGAGGCTTTTCGGCGGTTCTATGCCCAGATGCCACCGCTGGAGGGACGGCGCTGGGACGACATGTTGCGCGAGTTCTTCACAAACTTCCGGTCGATCCTGCAAGGCGACGACGCGTTGTGCGATCTCACGATCATGCGTTTCGGCCACTACAGCGACACCACCGTGCTGCTCACCTGGACCCAGATCGAGGAAATTCTCGAGGTCCTGGTCAACAGCGGCTTCTCCGCCGATTCAGCCACCTACGCCTACTTCACGCTCTCGATTTACACCCGCGGCTCGTTGTCCATCGAGCGGGGCCTGCGGGCAGCCGGGATGCCTTTCACGAAAGGGCATCCCCGAGCGGCACTGGCCGCGAAGATGCCGATCATCTCCAGCGAGGCCGAGACGCACAGCTTCTCCATGGTCTCCGACGACGACTTCCAGTTCGGCATCGAGAACAACATCCGCGGTCTGCGCGCCCTGCTCGCCACCGAGCGCAAAGCGAGCAGGGCCAGTCAGTGATCGACTGGCCCCGCTCGATGCCTTGCGCTGAATCGATTAGCGGCTGCGCTTGACCTGATTGAACGGCACATCGCGGTCGGCGGCGTACTCCCGCGGCATCCCGAGCACCCGCTCGCTGATGATGTTCCGCGACATCTCGGTGCTGCCGCCGCCCAGGCTCGCGCCCTGGCGCATCAGATACCGGGTGCCCATCTCGCCCGGCCCGCGCACGCCGACCTTGCCGGTGACCGCCGCGCCGCCGGCGATGGCCAGGCCGATGTCGTCATCGCGCTGATCGGTCTCGGCGTGGAAGAGCCGGATGATGGACGCCGCCGGGCCCGGGAGTTGGTCGGCGGTGATCGCGGCCGTGACCCGCGCGATGAGGTTGTCCTGGACCTCGTGCATCGCGTAGGACTCGCCGATGAGCTCCAGCACCCGGACGTCCGCTAGTTGCCCGGTCTCCTCGGCCACGCCGATCAGGTCGAGTTCGCCCTCGGCGGCGTTGCGGTTGCCGGAGCCGCTGACGTACGGGGACCCGCCGCCGACGGCGGTGCGCTCCCAGAACAGCTGCCGAGACGCCACGGCCCAGCCGTTGTTGACCTCGCCGACGACCTGCGATGCCGGCACGACCACGTCGTCGAAGAATTCCTCGCAGAATTCGGTCGAGCCGTTGACCTGGGTGATGCGCCGCATCGTGATGCCGGGCAGGTCGGTCTTGAGCAGGAACATCGTCAGGCCGCGGTGCTTGGGCACGGTGCTGTCGGTGCGAGCCAGGCACAGGCCGTAGTCGGCCGCGTAGGCGCTAGTGCTCCAGGTCTTGGCGCCGTTGAGCATGAACACGTCGCCGTCCCGCTCGGCGCGGGTGATCAGCCCGGCCAGGTCGGAGCCGCCACTGGGCTCGGACAGGAACTGCACCAGCACGATCTCGCCGCTGAGCACCTTAGGCAGGTACTCGAGCTTCTGCTCCTCGCTGCCCATGTCCAGGATCACCGGCGCGCAGATCGACAGCGTCGGCACGTTGAGCAGGATCGGCATCTCATAACCGGCCGACTCCTCGGTGAAGACTTTCTGGTACTCCGGCGCCAAGCCCTGGCCGCCGTACTCGCGTGGGTAGCAGATGCCGGCGAAGCCGCCCTTGAACAGGATGGCCTGCAGCTCGCGGGCCCGCAGCCACTGCTCGTCGTCGTCGCCCTCGGCGACTAACTCCTCGACCACCTGCTGCTTGGGCATGTTGGCGGCCAGCCACTCGCGGGCGCGCAAGCGGTAGGTGTCTAGGTCCTCGGAGACCACGCTGGCGGTCATGCGCTTTCCCTTTCTGCGATCAGTAGCTCGGCGATGCGGCGTCGGTGCTCCTCGGGCGTGCCGAACAGGGCTCGGTTGACGGTGACCCGCCGCAGGTACATGTGTAAGTCGTGCTCCCAGGTGACGCCGATGCCGCCGTGCATCTGGATGCAGTCCTGGACGATCTCGGGGGCCTTGGAGCCCACGTAGGATTTCGCGGCGCTGACCAGTTTGGGCGCGTCCGGCGAGTTGGACTGCACCGCCCGGGCGGCGGCCAACGAGATGGCGGCCGAGGCCTCGATCCACGTCTTGTTGTCGGCGAAGCGATGCTTGAGCGCCTGGTAGGAGGCCAGCGGACGGCCGAAGGTGTAGCGATCGAAGGCCCACTGGACGGTGAACTCGAAGACCTTGTTGAGCACGCCGACCGTCTCGGCCGTTTGCAGGACCAGCGCCACCTGCCACTGGCGCTCGATGTCGGCCGCGGCCTGTCCAGCCGTGCCGAGCACCGCGCTGGCGGGCAGCTCGACTCCGTCGAAGGCGACCTCGCCGAAGTGCCGCACGACGTCCAAGCTGGACGATCCGATGACGCTCACGCCGGCCGTGCCTGACGGCACGAGGAACTGGGTGAGGCCCTCGTCGGTCATCGCGGTGACGAGGAACAGGTCGGTCAGCTCAGCCGCCTCGACGCGGTCCTTCGCGCCGTCGAGCACGTAGCCCTCGCCGCTGCGGCGGGCGAAGGTGGTCGGTGCGGACGGGTTGAACTGCTGACCGGGCTCATACACGGCCCAAGCGCCGGTCGACTCGCCGGCGACGAGCGCCTCGAGCTCGGCCGAGTGGTCCGGGCCGGAGGTCGAATTGACCAGTCCGGCGATGACGGTGTTCGTCGGAAGCAACGGGGCCGGGGAGACGGTCTTGCCGAGTTGCTCGGCGACCATCGCCAGGTCAAGCAGGCCCTCGCCGGAAACGCTGCCACCACCGGACTCCTCGGGGACGAGGAAAGCCGTCCAGCCCAGCTCAGCGCCCTCGGCCCACCACGCTTTGTCAAAAGTGCCGTGCGCGTCGGCGAGCGCGCGCACGTCGGCCAGGCTCATCGTCTTCTCCACGAATTGCGTCGTGGTGGAGAGGAACGACCGCTGGTCAGTCGAAAGGTTGAGGTCCATATGACTTCCTATTCCTTGGCCGCATCGAACCGGCCGCGTTGCCAACAGTGCCGCCTTCATTGTGGGCCAGTTTCCGAGCGCTGCGCGCGTCAGGGGTAACCAGGGCTCCGAAAGGGACCGTGTTACGTTACCGAGGGCCTAACGGTAACGCGCTTTGCCGGGCTGGCGAGTTGAAGCGCCCCGACCAACAGGGAGTCACGGATGACCGCTCGCACCGCCGTCGGCGCAGTGCTGCCGATGCGACTTCGGCCTTACCTGGACGACGACAACCGGGCCTTCTGGACCGGCGGCGAGTCGAACTCGCTGATGATCCACCGCTGCAATAGCTGCCAGAGCTGGTTCCATCCGCCGGCGCCCATCTGCCGCCGCTGCCAAAGCACCGACGTCGGCCCGCAGAAATCCAGCGGCCGGGGCACCTTGGCCTCCTACACCGTCAATTTCCAGCAGTGGATTCCCGGCGCCGAGCCCTACATCATCGGTTGGGTGGAACTGCTCGAACAGCCCAACCTCCGGCTGATGACCAACCTGGTCGACGTCGAGGCCGAGGACCTCAGCCTGGACATGCCGCTGGAGGTCGTGTTCGAGGCTCATCCCGACGGCGACCTCTGGTATCCCTTGTTCCGCCCGGTTGGAGCCGCGTCATGACTGTCATCGGAGAGCGCAGCAGTTACATCTCCGGCCTGGGCCAATCCGCCGTCGGGCGCAACCTCGGCCGCACCGAGATGGATCTGACCGTCGAGGCGATCAGCACCGCGATCGCCGACGCCGGCCTCACCCCGGCTGACATCGACGGGCTGGTCACCTACCCGGCCGGTGGCAACGGCACCGCCAAGGGCGGCTTCGGCGGACCGAGCGCGAACGCGGTGCAGGACGCCATCGGCTTGCGGCTGAACTTCTACTCCGGCAGCAGCGACGGCGCCGCCCAACTGCAGGCGCTGGTGAATGCCTGCATGGCCGTGGCCACCGGGCTGGCCAAGCACATCGTCATCTACCGCACGGTGACCGAGTCGACCGCGCAGAAAGCCAGCGGACGGCGCGGTCTGGCCGGCTCGGTGGCCGAGCTCGAGGGCGAGCAGCAGTACATGATGCCCTTCGGGGCGTTGTCCGCGACCTGCTGGCTGGCCCCGTTGGCCCGCTATCACATGGACAAGTTCGGGCTGACCCGCGAGCAGCTCGGCCAGATCGCCGTCGTCTCCCGGGCCAACGCCCAACTGACCCCGTACGCCTTGATGCGCGGCCGGCCGATGACGATGGACGATTACCTGGCCGCCCGGATGATCTCCGATCCGCTCTGCCTGTTTGACTGCGACGTGCCGTGCGACGCCTCGACCGCGCTGGTGATCTCGCACGTCGACACCGCGCCGGACTGCCCGCACGTGCCGATCCAGATCAACGCGCTCGGCAGCGCGAGCTGGGGCCGACCGAGTTGGTATGAGTGGGAGGACATGGCCACCTTCCCCGGTCGTGACCCGGCGGCTCAGATGTGGTCGCGCACTGACCTGACCATCGCCGACGTCGACAGCGCCCACATCTACGACGGGTTCTCGATCATCACCACGCTCTGGCTTGAGGCGCTGGGGGTCTGCGGGACGGGTGAGGCCGGGGCCTACATCGAGGGGGGCCACCGGATTTCCCGCGACGGCGAGTTGCCGCTCAACACCAACGGCGGTCAACTCTCCAGCGGTCGGCTGCACGGTTTCGGCCACCTGCACGAGGCCGCCCTGCAGTTGCGCGGCGAGGCGGGCGAACGCCAGCTGGCCAAGCAGCCGGAGGTCTCGGTAGTCACCAACGGCGCCGGGTCGACCGTCGGCTGCGCACTGCTCACCCGCGGCCTGCTGTCCTAAAAGCCTGTCGAACAAGCTTATTGGGGTCCGGTAGCGACCCTTTTCCAGGCGTGCCCATGGCCCGGGCCCGGCGGCGGTTACCGCGCATTCGACGACGCCCAGAACTCAGACGAACACGCGGTCCGAATCCGTGGCGATTTGCGTCCAAACGATCACTGTCAGCGATAATTCGGTCGCGAAAACTTCCCGCTGCGTAGTTTATTGCGGTATGCCGGTTTATCCGGAAGTATCAGCGCTCACGACAGACCGTGGCCACAAAAAGCGGAACAGCGACAGGTGGTCGTGATCGAGAATGTTCCGTCAAACGTTGGGGGTTCGTACATGAAGGTGCGCAGGAGCTGGGTTTCGGCGACCGTGGCGGTGA
>JAOPUY010000337.1 GCA_025963265.1 Frankiales bacterium
TCCTCGATCCGAGACAGCTGTCTGAGCTGACAAGCCGCAGCGCCGACCAGCTGAACGCGGCAAACCTCGTCCTGGCCGATGCGGTCGGGGTCGCGCCGCCGGGGTGAGCGCGCGGCGCCGGTCAGCCGATGGCCCCGGGGTTGTCAGAGGCCTGCGCAAGACTGCGGCCATGGCCTATGACCACGAGCTCGCGCACCGGCTGCGCGAGGCGCTGCAGGGTGAATCCGAGCTGACCGAGAAGCCGATGTTCGGCGGCCTAGCGTTCTTGATCGGCGGCAACCTGGCGGTGAGCGCGAGCGGCCAGGGCGGTCTGCTGCTCCGGATCGACCCGACCGAAACAGCGGCGTTGACCCAAGACCCCCACGCCCACCCCTTCGTGATGCGGGGACGGGCGATGAACGGCTGGCTACGAATCGACCCCGAGGCCCTGGAGACCTTCGCTGACCTAGAGCGATGGGTCAGCCGCGGCGTGGCCCGGGCCCGCGCCTTGGCGCCGAAATAGGCGAGCTGTCACCAGAAAGGGGCGGTCGGGTGGCCTACGATCCAGCTATGGGATACATCGTGGCCACCGAGCAACCGCCGCTGATGACCCGAGCCAACCCGGGCGGGCGTCGGGCCAATCGCGACGCTGACCAGCTCCAGCCCGTCGGAGTTCGCCACGCGCTCGAGCCCAGGCCCGACGACACCGCGAAGACAGCTTGCGGGATCGACGCCGCCCGCCTGTACCCACTCGATCTGGCCTGGGTCGTCGGCTTCTACTCCTGTCCGCTCTGCGTCGTCGCCATCGAGGAGGCGACGACGGACTCGTGACGTCCACCGCACCTTGGCCGTCGAGGCCCAGGATCAGCTAAGGAGTTCTCGTGGCCCAACCTGTCGTCCACTTCGAGGTGATCGGGGAGGACCCGCGACGGCTACGCGAGTTCTTCGGGGACCTGTTCGGCTGGACCTTCGACACACCCTCGCCGGTGGCGCCCGAAGTCTCGGCGCCGGACAGCTACGGGTTCTTGGAGCTGATTCCCGCCGCTGACGGCAGCGGCATTCGCGGCGGGGTCGGGGGCGGACCGGGATATCCCCGCCACAGCGTCGTCTACATCGGCGTCCCGGACGTCGAAGCGGCCCTGGTCCGCGCCGAGCAGCTCGGCGGATCGCGCGTGCTCGGTCCGGTCACCTCGCCATCCGGGCTCACGATCGGTCACTTCACCGATCCCGAGGGCACCTTGCTGGGCGTCGCCGCCGCGGGCCTCACGCCGCCATCGGCCTAGCCCCGCCGGTCTCCATCCGCGGCGACGGCGCTAGCCGGCCACCGGGAGATCGGCCGCGACGAGCGTGCCGCCGCCGATCGGGCTCTCGACCCGGAGCTGGCCGTCGAGGACGGCGAGCCGGTCCGCGATCCCGAGAAGCCCGCTCCCTTTGAGGCGGGCGCCGCCGACGCCGTCGTCGCGCACCCGGACCTGCAGGGTGCCGTCCTCGACGTGGGCGGTGACGGTGGCTTGTCGGGCGTGCGCGTGTTTGGCGACGTTGGTCAGCGCCTCGGCGATGACGAAGTAGGCAGTCGCTTCGACCGCGGCCGGGTGCCGGCCCACCGACACCGCGACCTCGACCGGCACGGGCGTCCGCATGGCTAGGGAGTTGACGGCTGGGCGCAGGCCGCCGTGGGTGAGAATCTCCGGAAGCAAGCCGTGCGCGAGGGCGCGGAGCTCCTCGGTGGCGGCCTCGGCCTGGGCCAGCGCCTCGACCATGAACTCCGACGCGAGCTCGGGCTGGGGTTGGAGCGCCTGCCGCGCTTGCGCCACCATCAGGATCGTGTGGACGAGCCGCTGCTGAGCTCCGTCGTGCAGATCGCGAACGACCCGCCGGCGCTCCTCGTCGGCCGCCGCCACGATTCGGGCGCGCGAGGCCGCCAGCTCCGTCCGCGCTTCGGTGTTGGCGACCGCGGTCGCCACGAGTTCGGTGAACTCGGCGATCTGCGACTCGGTGTCGGGCGGGAACGGCGTCATGCTCTTCGAGGAGGCGGCGATGACGCCCCAGAGGCGGCCCTCGACGACGATGGGGCAGCCGACGGACGAGCGGATTCCCAGGCTCTGCGCCTCGTGCGCGATCGGGCCCTGCGCGTCGACGAAACTGGCGACGCGCACTGGCCGGCTCGCCTCCCGGACCATGGCGGCGATGCTCGCGCCCTCGAGGGAGAACCGCGTGCCGACGGCCAGGCCCGGAGCGTCGTCGCTGCCCCAGCTGGCGACGCCGACCACGCTGTCGTCCGAGTCGTAGCGCTCCATGCGGGCGAGGTCGGCGCCGCAGAGGATGCCGACCTCGCGGGTCACCGTCTCAAACACCTTGGTCGGCGGAGCTCCTTCGGCCACCAGCGTCGCCACCCGGCGCAGCGCGGCCTGCTCGTCAACGAGCCGCCCCAGCTCCGTGCGCGCCTCGGTGTTCGCGATCGCGGTCGCCAACAGCTCGGTGAACGAGACGAGCCGCTCCTCGGTGTCGAGCGGCAGCGGCTCTTCCTGACGGGAGGCGGTCACGATCTGGCCCCACACGCGGCCCTCGACGATGATGGGCGTCGAGACCGCCGACCGGATGCCCTCCTCGCGAAGCTCCCCCGCCAGCTCTCCGGGGAGCTGGGCGTAGTTGTCGACCCGGGCCGGACGGCCCGTCTCCAACACGATCGACGCGACCGTCGTCCCGTCCAGGTGCCATCGGCTGCCGATGGGAATGAGCTCCCCCGCGCTGGCGACGAGCGTGACCATGTCGTCGGAGTCGTGGCGGATCGCATTCGCCACATCGACCGAGAGCAGCCGGGCGACCTCGTTCGCGACCGCCGCGAACACCTCCTGCGGCCGCGTCCCCCGCGCCACCAGCGTCGCGACCCGCCGCAAGGCAGCTTGCTCCTCGGCCAGCCGGGCCAGATCGGCCCGGCTCTCGGCATTCGCGATCGCCGTCGCCAACAGCTCGGTGAAGGAGGCCAGCCGCGCCTCGGTGTCCGCCGGCAGCTGCTCCTCGATCGTCGAAGCGACCATCACGATGCCCCACAGGCGACGCTCGACGACAATCGGACTGCCGACCGACGAGCGGTAGCCGCTCTCGCGGCCAGCGGCGCCGGCCGGCCCGGACACACCCACATAACTGTCGACGCGGGCCGGACGGCCGCTCTCGAAGACGAGCGTGCTGAGGTTGTTTCCGCCCAGCGCCAACCGGCCACCGACCGGGAACACCGGGGTTTTCCGCCCCCAGGCGGCGACGGCGGTCAGCGTGCGGTCGGGCTCGTAACGGGCCAATCGCGCCGCATCCACGCCCGGCAGTTGCCCGACCGCCTCGGTGACCGCGGCGAACACCTCCTCCGCCGGCACGCCGCGGGCCACCAGCGTCGCCATCCGCCGCAACGCGGCCTGCTCGTCGGCCAACCGGGCCAGGCCAGCTCGGCTCTCGCTATTGGAGATGGCGGTGGCGGCCAGTTCGGTGACCTCGGCGAGCCGATCCTCCAACTGCTCGGGTAGCGGAGCGCCGCCCGCGGCGGCCGTCATCGCACCCCAGACCTCGCCGTCGACGATG